>JBCBJE010000105.1:0-10011 GCA_038523735.1 Cyanobacteria bacterium J06626_18
AGACGTTTTACAGTAGCTGAAAGCTAGCTTAAGGGTCAAACTCTCACCCTAGTTGGAAAATAAAGGTAACTTTATCTCCTTTGCCCAGAGCAACTTTATCTCCAGGTCTTAAACGGTGGCGATTGCCAGGGGCCAAAGGCATGTTGTTGATATAAGTACCATTAGAACTGCCGACATCCTCAATATAGTAGGCATCCCCCTCAACTCGGATATCGGCGTGGACGCGTGAAACGATCTCAGAACTTGGAAAACCCGATACATCAATATTGGGGGGTACCCGATCATTGGGCTTACCGATGTGAATCAGGGGCAGCTGAGGCGATAACTCCAGCGTTGTGTCCGTCTGTACATGCAACAACTTAGCCTGCTGAACTTGAATCTGCGTGGCCCCACCTAGCCCAGCAGGAACGGCTGCTGGTGTCGAGGTCTCCGGTACAGGCGCAGCAATCGGCACGGGTGGCGGCTCTTCCGTTGCTAGGGGAGACGGGGTGGCAATGCTTGGCGATGAGCCCTCTGCTTCCGCCTGTGCGATCGACTCGGTCGTAACGAGCGGATCAGGCGGGATCAAATCGGGGATATCAATTTCTGGTTGCGAGGACACGGTTTCCTCCATCGGCACAAATGTTTCTTCTTCTGGAGATGCCATGGCAGCACTTGTAGTAGCCTTCAAATTAAACCCACATTGGCCACAAAAGCTGGCATCTGACTGGACAGATGCGCCACAGTTGGGGCAACTCGCCAACGAGGGAAGTGGCGTGTAGCAGGCTTCACACTGCACTGCACCATCAGGATTTTGGTGGTTACAGTTGGGACAAACAATCATAGAGGTACCTTTATCCTGCGACCATCATAAAAGAAAGGTCTGCAACCCTGTCCAACAAAGTATTACAGCATGCTGACAGGCATATGCGGAAAGGAAGGGAATTTTCTTGAAGAAATAGGGAATAAGTCGTTATTTGTTGTTCGTTGATGGTTATTCGTTATCGGTTCTTGGTTCCTAGTTATTGGTTCTATCCGGCGGGAAGGGCATAGCCCTACTTTGATGGTTGATGGCTGGTAGCTAGTAATCGGTTCTACCCTGCGAGAAAGGCACAGCTCTACGTTCTTAGTTGATGGTTCTTGGTCATCGGCAGCTTACCCATTGCCCTCTCCCTGTCACCGTATCGCCCCCTCCCCCCATCTCCCTTACCCTATCTCCCCATCTCCCCATCCCCTCCTTTCCCACTACCCACTCTCTCCCTAGAAAACAGTCGTCTCCGCCAACTCCTTCAACGGCTCGCCGGCAGCAGCATCGAGTAGCCACCACAGCTTCCCTTGAGGACGGATTTTGCGGGCTGGATAGGTATTGTCATCTGCCGCGGGAGCAAAAATTTGGGTGAGGGCTTCTTGTTTGTTGCTACCTCCAACCAGGAACAACACGCAGCGGCTGTGGTTGATTAGCGGCACCGTGAAGGTAATGCGGGGGGTCCCTGCTTTATCGCCAACGGTTATAAGGCGATCGCTCACATCCAACGCAGCCGTGTGGGGAAATAGCGAAGCGGTGTGAGCGTCGTCGCCAATGCCTAACAGAATCACATCAAACTGAGGCCACGCCTCACTACCCATGACCTGACGCAACGTTTGCTCATACTGCACTGCCGCATCTGCCGGGTTCTCAAAGTGGGTGGGGGTTAGATAGACCTGTTCGTTGGGGATAGGCACTTGATCCAGCCAGGCGGCTTTGGCCATGCCTGCGTTGCTGTCTGGATGTTCAGCTGGGACGTAGCGCTCATCGCCCCAGAAGACATGTAGCTTACCCCAGGGCAGGTCGTTCGCTGTGGCGAGAGCTTCGTACAGCGGTTGGGGGGTGCTGCCGCCTGCAAGGGCAATGAAACAGCGATCGCGCTCGGCGATCGCTGTGCGGATGCGCTCTAGAATCAGAGTCTGCGCGCGGGCGACTATGGCGGTTCGGTCGGGGTAAATCTCTATCTGCAGGCTAGTCATAGGCTGAAGACGCGTCAAGTGTGAACAGGTTTCGGTTGCAGCCTAAACGATTTTTTTCTCACACTGGGATTGCTTAAGCTTTACTTCTAGAGAATGCGGTGTCCGCAGGGGTGGATTGTGATTTCTGTTGTATTGCCCTGTCTAAATGAGCTGCGCCACGGCTATCTGCCCAGAATCATCGAGAATTTGCTGGCTCAACGCGGCGAGAAAGAACTCATTGCTGTGGTCAGTCCTAGTCAGGATGGCACGTTAGAGAGACTGCTGCAGGCGCCATCGATTCAGGTCGTTGAATCGATGGCGCAAAATCGGGCCCAGCGTCTAAACGTTGGTATTGCGGCGAGTCGCGGTGAAATTGTGCTGCTGCATCATCCTGCTACCCTACTCCCGTCCGCGAACGCCCTCGTGCTAATTGAGGCCGCGATGCAAGATCCGCAGGTCATGTGGGGTGGCTTCCGGCATCAGTTTGATTGGGACCATTGGCTGCTGAAATTTACATCCTGGTATTCCACCGCAGTTCGATCGCGTTGGGGACGCATTTTGTATCTCGATCACTGTATCTTTGCCCGGCGATCGCTACTCATGAAGATTGGCGGTATTCCCGATATGGACATTTTTGAAGACACCGTACTGAGTCAACAACTGGGAGGCTATGGGGCGCCGCTGATTCTTTCGGAGGCTGCCATCACCTCGGCCCGCCGTTTTCGCGATCGCGGAGTTTATCATCAAGCGCTGCTGAACCAGATCCTAAAGCTGATGTATCACACCAAGATTGACCCGCAGTTGATGAATCGCCTCTATGAACAACGGACGCAAATCAATGTGTACTATCCCCGCGAAGACGAGGATTAATGCCCAGCGGGCGCATATCGCCAAGCTTCCGGGGAATGACCTCATCATTGCCATCGTACTGACTGCTAAAGCCAACAACCTCAACAGCTCGACCCGGCTGTAAAAACGAGAGGGTTTGGGGCGCAATGTTGGTCGAGCGAGGAATGTAAATCTGCACTGTGCTAGTGGCGTCTTGAATCCAGAGGCGATCGCCATAGGGAGCGTCATCGACCAGGGGTTGAACAATCGTGCCTTGTACAACCACCAGTTGTCCGTCGAGCTGGGTGGCAGCTTCTCTGAGCGAGGCTGGGCGAGGAACCCGTTCCGCGCGTTCCGCGAATTGAGCCGATTGCCGCTGCCAAGACTGCAAGCGCACCATACGTTGACCGTGGCCATCGTCCTGCAGCGTTCCTACCACTTCAACCACATCGCCGATATGAAGGTCCGTATCGTCATCACTGCTGACATAAATGCCACCCGCTTCATCTTGGATCGCGAATCCCTGGTCAAACGTGGCTGATGCGAACTGACCACTGGATACAATTACCACCCCCGTCATCAGGACTTCAATGCCCTCTGACTGTTGACGTACTTGGTCAATCGAGAGCGCTAGGGGACTCGCGATCGCCTCGCCTGACGGCCAAAAGAGTGGCAGCATAAGCCCAAGCCATAAACTCAACCGCAAAACCACAGCCCCTAAAAACTCGGCAGCCCCTGACAAGTGCTGCTTGCAGTATGTGATAGTGGAGCTCACAGCATCGCCACAGGCTCTTGATAACGTTGCTGTGAGCCCAACAGGGAGGGCAAAAAGTGAGCCAAAGTGCATCCGTTTTGATTGTTTCAATTCTGTCTTGACAACTAAGTTCCTCAATTTAGAGGCAGCGTTATCTAGGGAATATTTCTGATTTCGTACTTTAACGCATCAAACTATGCGTACCATTAGGGCGACCATAGCTAGCCTGAGCCAGCAGTATCCTAAAGCACTTAGGGTCTACTGTCGATTGAATCCTGAACTGCCTAAAAAACTTGACTGTTGAAAGCAACTTTTTAAGGCAAAGTAATGCTGTGAGAATCACTGATTACCAGCTGTAAAGATACTGATGAATTTTTTGCAAACTTGTTGACTTTGAATTGACTTCTATTGGTAGCTCTAGGAGCATACACTTAGGAACACGGTGAAGCTTGCGCAAGTCGTGTTTGAAAGCATCAGGATATGCATGTATGCAAGGCAAGATTCTGTGTATTTTCACTGAGTTTCCATAAGGTTATTTTGCTGAAAATTAATCCAGACTCGTAACTAACCGACTTGATTCGGTGCAAACGTGCAGTTGCCCCCCTCGTTTCAAACAGTTACTTTAGCCGCGCACGATTTCAGATTTTTGTTATTCAATTGAATGATTTTTGTGCATGGATATCTGACTCAGCTCAGGTATCTGTCTACTTGTGAGATTTTTTCTGGAATTAAAGTCTATGGTTAAGGCTAATCCTCAACCTTCCACTTCAGGTAAGGTTGGACCGGCTGTATCTGCCCCCCGAGTTGATCCTGAAGCGCCCTTTCTAGCAACCGCAAGTCGTCCCTGGCGTCGTTTTATCGTCGGTGGAGCTTGCCTTTCACTGGGCCTCTTAGCCGTCGGTATCGGTGCAGCATCAATGGCCTACCGCCTGACTCACTTAGGGGTTAGCGGTGGTCTCGTCAATGGGCGAACTGTCCGTATTCAGGCTCCTGTAGACGGTACGATTCGAGACTTCTATGCCCGGCCTGGCGTCCAGGTCAAAGCTGGACAAGTACTGACGCGCCTCGGTCCTGTGCCCTTGGCTTTGAGTACTGGCGCAGCGTCACCTGTACGGAGTCCGACGACGTCTACTCAGCTCGCATCTGAGCAGGAAACTTTGGACTTGCTGAATCAGCAATTGCAGGAATTGGAAGGCCAGTATCAGGCTCTCCAGTCAACAACAGTCACGATTGCCCAGGAAACCGTTGATCAGTCGAGTGCTGCGATCGAAGCCGCGATCGCCAAAGCAACCGCAGCCCGCACAAAATATGAACGCTTCCGGTCTCTCCTAGAAGCGGGTGCGGTCTCTAGGCAGGAGGTTGATGAGCTCGAAGCCGCCTGGAAAATTGCCCAAGCCGATGTCGAGCAAGCTCAGTCCCAGCAGGCTATTGCACAAGTTACCGTAGACGCTCTGGTGCAGCAAACCCCACTGCAGTCCACAACCGAAGACTTACAATCCCGGCGGCGTCAACTCCTGCAAGCAATTCAAGCGCAAACGGCTCGGCTCAACCTCTCCGAGTCAGAGCTTCAGACTGTCCAAGCTCAGCTGGAGCAACCCCTAACGGCTGTAGACAAGCAGGCGATCGTGCCCATCGCGGCTCCCTTTGATGGCATCGTCTACAGCACCCAACACGATGCAGGTGAACAGGTCGACCGTTCTGCTGTTCTACTCTCACTCTTGGACTGTAATGACCTCTGGGTTGAAGCCTTGGTGAGTATCGAGCAGGCTAACCGGATTAATGCGGCGAAGCCTGTACGGGTTCAGTTTGCGGGGCAGACGAAGACTGCGGTAGGAACCGTAGAGTTTGTTAATCCAGTAAGTGTTGGCGATTTAACCAAAGCCCGCGCGGAAGCAATCTTACCGGCTATTCCAGCCAAATTGGTGAACCGACCTCTGGCGCGTGTGCGCGTCCGCATGCCGCCCACTGAGGTCCAAAACCAAACCCATCAGTTTTGTGGTGTGGGTCAATCGGCCAAACTGACGTTTGGAACTCAATCGCTTGTTCCCACTTGGTTGGGTGGACTGATGCCTCTTTGAGAGCTAGGGGAGACGCGATGGCGCGATGGGGGGAGACGCGATGGGGGGGAGACGCTATAAATCGCGTCTTTACGGTTATCGCTTATCCCTGCCACCCTTCTACTCATCTACTCTCCCACTCCTCCCACTCCTCCCACTCCCCCACTCCGTCCCCTCTCCTGCCATTCCTTCATTCCTTTCCTGAAAATTGAGGCGCACACAAATGGCTCAGGTTTCCACGCAGCAAGTAATCCACTCAATGAGTCATCACTTAAGCAAGCTGACGTTTTTTGCATTTATTATCTGTGGCCTAGGTGGACTCTATCTTTTGCAGAATCCTGGGCACTTGGCTGTCTGGGATGTTTTCGGTTTAATTGGGCTGGGGGTTATCGGTACTTGGCGCTGGTCCTGGTTTGCTTTCAGGATGTTACGGGCACGGTACTACCGGCATTGGGTGTTTCCGCGCTGGCGGCGGATGGCGAATCGGGTCCCGGTCGAAGATTTGCCGCATATGTGCTTTTTGGTGCCGACCTACAAGGAACAGCCCTGGATTACCGAGCGTGTCTTTCGAGCGATCGCTCAGGAAGCTCAAACGCTGGCCCAACCCATTACCGTTCTCGCCAACAGCAGCAGCGACGCAGAGAATGCGGCTATTCGCAAAATTCTGGAGCACGAAGACCCCGGACTGCAATCCATTCGTCTCATCCTGATGACGCAGAAAGATGGCAAGCGCAAAGCTATGGCCGATGCCCTGCGGCAACTGGCTCAGATGGATTTGCCAGAGAATACTGTGATTGCGCTGATGGACGGTGATTCTGAACTCACACCCGGCACCGTGCGCCGCTGTCTACCTTTTTTCCGCCTGTTCCCTAAGATGGGCGCCCTGACCACGGATGAGATGCCAATTGTCGAGGGCTCATACCTCTTCTCGGAGTGGTTTCATCTCCGCTTTGCCCAACGCCACATCCAGATGTGCTCCGATTCTCTCTCACGCAAGGTGATGTGTTTGACAGGGCGCTTTTCTTTGTTTCGCGCTGAGGCTGCGCTACACCCCTCTTTCGCCATGCAGTTGGAGCAAGACTTTCTGACCGACTGGCTCTGGGGTCGATTTAAGTTTCTGTCGGGTGATGACAAGAGCACTTGGTTCTGGCTATTGCAGCGCCAGTACAACATGCTCTACGTTCCAGATGCGATCGTCAACTCGATCGAAACGCTGTCGGGTTCTGTGGTTGATCGGGCCTACAACAACATGCGTCGCTGGTATGGCAACATGCTCCGCAACAATGGTCGGGCGATCGCGTTGGGCCCCAAAACCACTGGCTGGTTTACCTGGTATAGCCTGATTGACCAACGCATCAGTTTCTGGACCTGTCTCATTACGCCCGGGTTTCTCCTGGTCTCCTTACTGCAGGGGCATTGGAAAGCGGCGGGTGTGGTTTGTTGCTGGGTGCTCTTTAGTCGCTCGTTAATGCTGATGCTCACATTCTTGGGCCGGAGTTCAGTGCTCAAGCCGGTTCACTTCCCACTCCTTTTGGTTTCGCAGTCGGCTCGCTGGTCAAAATTTGGACTCAAATGAACCTAGCTCAGCAAAAATGGAGCAACCGAGGTTCGCAAAGCGTTACCGCTGCGGGGACAGGCGTGGAACGTGTCTTTAAGCTGGGGACGTCGCGATCGCTGCTGTATGTTCAAATTTTCAGCTTTGTCGTTTTTCTGTGCTGGCTGTCTGGCACTCTGAGCCCCACTTGGGATATTGCTGGCTTACAGCTGAGCTACCAAGCATCCAGGGCATTTGCTTCAACGCAGGTTATTGCCGCGATCGACCATGGCATCTGGCCTAACGATGGGATAGACGATGCAGCCCCTCTGCAAGAACTTATCGACACCCTATCGCCCACCCAACCGGTAGAAATTCGGCTACCGATTGGGGAACTCGATTTATTTCAGCCTGTGAGCATTCACCATAGCCATTTAACTCTGACTGGCGAGGGCTCTGAACGCACCGTGTTGCAGACTCACTTCAGCGAAGCGTCAGCGGTCGCGATGCTGCGTGTCCATCCATCCCGTCCGGCAAAGGCGACTGCCCCTGCTTTAGAGCAGGTTCACCTCACCCGTTTTACTCTGCGACCAATCCGGACAACAGCTGCAGCAAAGGCCCCAATTGATGGCATTTTGTTCGAGCAGGTTGTGGGAGGGTCGTTGACCCATGTCAAAGTTGCCTACGGTAGCCGCCACCCCATTGTTCTGAAACAAGCGAAAGACATCACCGTGGAATATGTGGCAGTCCAGGGGACTCCCGGCAAACCCGAAATCGTTATTCAGGATGAAGCCGACATTCAGCTGAGCGAGGGCTGACGCCAAAGCCCTATTCGACCGCAGTCACCACAAACTCAGCAAAGTCAACATACACATCGCGGGGCGTCGCCCAAGAAGCATCGCCGCCCCCAAAGAAGGTAGAAAAGAAAAGACCATCAATCTGCAGCGACTCTACCGTTCGGAAGTTCACGTCCGCTTCGTCAATCACTAGTTCACCATCCACCCAGAGTCGAATTTGACCGTCTGCTCGTTCAGGATGATTAAGTCTCACTTCTTGCTCAATTTGATACCAGACACCAGGCTCAAACCGCCAACTCCCACGCCCAATCGAAGTGCCATATCCTTCGCTAGCAGGCAAGTAAGCGTATACCTCGCCATCTCCATCTTGACGCCACATTAGGCGTGTGGAAAATCCATCCGTGCCGTCTGGAATGTTGCCACCACTGTTCCCTTCCCCGCCAAATAGCCCCGGCAGCTTACCCCCTTTGACAAAATCGAAGTCCTCCGAGAAGCGGACTGAGTAACTGAGCCGCAGTTTCGTTTGAGGCGGTAGGGCCAGATCTGTGTAGAATTGGGCTCCCCCCATCGGCACCCCTTCTTCACGCGCTACAACGGGGCTTGCAGAGCCGGCGGGATAATGAACCCGAAGAATCTGCTCAAAGCCGGATTGAGAATCCTCAAGTATCTCAAGATTGTCAAAGCCCCAAGATTTTCCACTCTGGACTTCCCAGTCTTCCATCCAATCGGAGCTAAGCCATTCGCCAACCCAGAGCACGGTTGCTTCGGAAGCGGCGCTAGCTTGAGGGGCGCGATCGCGAGTCTGAGCAGTCGTTTCCATCACAGGCGCAGGGGGCAGGGTAGCCGCGTTAGTATGACAGCCAACCAGCGTTAGCCCCCATAAAACTGCCATTGTTTTGAGCGTGGAATTGATATCCATTGAGGTCAAACTACAATCACAACCAGAATCAATCGACGCTCCCTTTTTGCCAAGACGTTGCCACGTCTCGATTGTCTCCCATCCTATCGATATGCTTCGAGCTATATGGATGAAGAATCAAGGAAGCAGAAGTCAGAATCCATCTTGAAGCCAACTCCTGGTCCTAAATCCTGGAGCCTCGCCCCCGATTCCTGCAAGAGGAACCCCGATGAAACATGCTTCCAGAGAAGCGCTTGATCGAATCGAGACACGGCCTTGGTCGTATCCTTAATCATCATAAAGAGAAATCTATAGAGTCCTAGTCGGGTTTATGACTGCTTATCTGATGAGGTGTGAGGAAAGGTGTAGCAGAAGGGGGGACAGGTCTGTGTGGGCTAGTGTTTTTACTGGAAGGAGATTGGCATGCGTTCAGGCTGGAATCCAACCCGTCGCAATCGAAACATCGGAACTTCAGAGCAGGGGCAAGGTAAGAACAATCGCTTCGCTATTCCTAAGTCTTGGCCCGACGACCGAGTATTTTGGGAAGTTCTCAAGAATCCTGTTGCCATCTCACAAAGGGTAGGAAATTATGAGTTGACATTTCTGGTCGAGCCTCCACGACCCGACTGCTTCTATCCCTGCACAGTGGATGATGTCCTTAGGGTTCTGACGCAGGTTCCTCAAGATAATCTTGGAGGCATTGAACTCATCATTTTTCGTCAGCCTACCCGCAAACAATTACAAGTCAGCTCAGTGTGGGGTCGATTCTTATACTATGCGACCCCGACGCAGTATTCAGGGCCTGCAATCTGTCTTGAAGCCCATGACCTCACAGAGCGTTTTGAGTGGTCACACTCGCTCGGGCCAGACTCTCGCCGTGAGCTAGAACGGTTGGAAGCCGATGGCCATAGAATCGAGAAAGGGCGTCGTAACTATATAATTCATCGGACACCTGAGTCAGTCCGAAATACAGTTCTTTTCAGAACGCTCCTACATGAGATTGGTCACTATGTTGATTGGCTTCAAAGCGTAATTTTGCCCAGTCTGGCAACGAGTGACGATGCTGAAGAGACTCGTTTGCTACAAGAATACTCGGCATAGCGGTGTGCAAAGTTCTCTTTGTCTTTTGAAGGTTTAGCAGAGTATTCTTGTAGCAAACGAGTCTCTTCAGCATCGTCACT
>JBCBJE010000106.1:0-9959 GCA_038523735.1 Cyanobacteria bacterium J06626_18
CTTTGTCTGACGGCGTTTGCAATGCTTACATAATTGATGTCTGGACATTTAGCCCCTTTCGCCATCAAGGAATAGCCTCAAAGATGGTGAAAATACTACTGAGTCATTTTGTAAAAGTCAACAGCATCGTCAGTAAACAAGTAGACATGTTGTCCCTGCAAATGACTCAGTAGTATTTTCACCATCTTTGAGGCTATTCCTTGATGGCGAAAGGGGCTAAATGTCCAGACATCAATTATGTAAGCATTGCAAACGCCGTCAGACAAAGCACGAGCAGTGCCAACAATTCGACCTTCAGCGTAGGCAATACAAGCCACGTAACTATTTTCAAAAGAAGATTGGAGCTGTTCAGCACTACGCCCGTTATAAAACTCATCTTGGCGTAAGATCGTTTTCATCTCCGTCCAGTCAACGTGCTGCAGATCGGTGTTGTATGTTATGTCAACCATTTTAGGAAGAGCTGTGCGATTGCAGTTCGGGGTTTATCCAAGATTACAGCTCATCTGAAATATAAACACTGAACTCAATGTCCACCATCGCGAGCGAAGGTGGACATTGAGTTCATGACTTAGCCCAGCGGTACTGGATACAAAATGCCCACTCTACGTGAGTTTCAGGACAGCCATGAAGGCGTCTTGGGGAACATCGACAGTACCGATGGACTTGAGGCGCTTCTTACCTTTAGCTTGCTTTTGCAGCAGCTTTTTCTTACGCGAAATGTCACCGCCGTAGCACTTAGCCAAAACATCCTTCCGAAGGGCGGGAATGCTTTCGCTGGCAATAACCCGACTGCCAATGGATGCTTGTAAGGGAATCTTGAACTGGTGTCTGGGAATCAGCTCTTTGAGCTTTTCAACCAGAGCCTTGCCGACGTAGTAAGCCTTATCGCGATGCACGATGGTAGCGAGCGGATCGGCAGGATCGCCGTTAATCAGAACATCCAAACGGACGAGGATGTTCTCGCGGTAGCCAATGAGGTGGTACTCCATACTGGCGTAACCCCGCGATCGCGACTTCATCTGGTCGAAGAAATCGGTCACAACTTCAGCCAGAGGCAGCTCATACACTAGGGATGTGCGGCCCTGAGCTAGATACTTCATATCTTTGAAATCACCCCGGCGGCTTTGGCACAGTTCCATCAGGGCACCCACAAATTCTTCGGGCGCAATCATTTCGACCCGCACATAGGGCTCCTCAATCTTCTCGCGTTCTTGAGGCGACGGTAAGGTACTGGGGTTATCAATCTCGACCATAGTGCCGTCAACCAGAGTTACACGGTAAATAACGGAAGGCGCTGTGGTAATCAGGTCCAAGTTGTATTCCCGCTCTAAGCGTTCTTGGACAATTTCCATGTGCAGCAGGCCCAAAAAGCCACAGCGGAAGCCAAACCCCATGGCGCTGGAGGTTTCGGGTTCGTATTGTAGGGCTGCATCACTGAGGCGCAGCTTCTCCAAGGCATCGCGGAGGTCTTCAAACTGATCAGAATCGGTGGGAAAAAGGCCACAGAAGACCATAGGCTTGGCCTCAACATAACCAGGCAGGGGCTCCTCAGCAGGACTTTTCACTAGGGTAATGGTGTCACCCACTCGAGCATCTTCCACTGATTTGATAGCAGCAGAGAAATAACCGACTTCACCGGCATGGAGCACATCTACAGGCTGCTGATTGGGCGACAGGACACCTAACTCGTCAATGTCATATTCCCGCTTGGAGGCCATCAGACGGACGCGATCGCCCTTCTGCAAAGCTCCATCCATGACTCGGAAATAAACAATAACGCCCCGATAAGGGTCGTAATAGCTATCAAAAATGAGAGCACGTAACGGCTCTTCAACCGTATCTTGGGGCGGCGGGACGAGATAAACAATCGACTCTAGTATCTCGTCAACACCAATGCCTTCTTTCGCGGACGCCAGAATCGCATTGCTGCAGTCCAGACCAATGATGTCTTCAATTTCTTGCTTGATGCGATCGGGGTCGGCTCCGGGCAAATCAATTTTGTTTAGTACTGGAATGATTTCAAGGTCATGTTCCAGCGCCAGGTAAACGTTCGCCAGCGTTTGCGCCTCAACACCTTGGGAAGCATCCACCACTAGCAACGCGCCCTCGCAAGCAACCAGGGAGCGAGAGACCTCATAGGCAAAATCGACGTGGCCCGGTGTATCAATCAGGTTCAGCACATAGTCTTCACCGTCTTTGGCGGTGTAGTTCATCCGAGCTGCCTGTAGCTTAATTGTAATGCCGCGCTCCCGTTCCAAATCCATTGTGTCCAGGAACTGTGCCTTCATATCACGTTCGCTCACGGTGCCCGTTTTCTGCAGTAACCGATCAGCCAGTGTTGACTTGCCGTGGTCGATATGGGCAATGATGCAGAAATTCCGGAGCCTGGAAACAGGTACGTCGGTCATATCAGGTGAAAAACTTGAGGAATTCGTAAACTATTTTAATAGGATTTAATGGTGAACGTCGTCAGTGGCAGCAGACTCCAGTAAATTTTCGAGGAATTTGCCCCAAAGTTCTGATGTTCTCAATCCAAGCGGCAAAAGCATCTCATTTCCAGTATAGGCGTGCCCTTGCATACACCTAAATTTGCGCCCATTTTGTTTATTTTAGGGACGCGTCCCTCGACTAGAATGGCAGGTACTGAAGGCTCGTTAGCCAGAGAGGGCAGTATAAGGGTGAATCAGAGCGTGCCTTCTCTCATTGAGATCGTCATCACAGAGTCCTTCGCCATCGGGTAGTCATTGACAGATGTGATTTAGGTTCCTTGCTCTGGCTTCTGCTACCAACGACTTATGGTGTGTAATGGCTCCTCTTACCGATTTGACTTATCGCGTTCTTACTGACGCTCACTCCACAGTTGCGAAGGGTATTGAGTCCGGTATGCAGAACCCTCAGGTGTCTCCAATCGATAATCTTGATTCGCCTCTGATTTTTTCGCTCGATCATCAAGGCCGTTTATTAAGTGTGGAGTGGCCCTCTGCTCAACACTATGACGTTGATCTGGACAAGTATGTGGGGCGATCGCTCCGCCAGCTTATTGTCGCCCCCTGTGAACTGAATCTCGAACCGCTGTTGGCAGGTCCATCGTCCCTGCCCCTTGGTGACATCTGGACGCTTCAGTTCGAGACCTGTCGGCTGACGGGGCCAGTGAGCCTCTCACACATCAAAACGACGGCATCCAGCTATCAGCTCATTGGCGCTGTGCAAGTCTGCCAAGTCGCGCGCAACAGCACAGGACCAGCCCCCTGGTGTCAGGGGTATCGGTGGCAACTAACCCAATTGACCTGGGAAATTCGCCAAACCCTCGACCTCGAGACAATTTGGCAGCAGACTGTCGAAGGTATGAGTGCCATTTTCAATCTCGAGTGGTGTGGTTTTTGTTCTTACACGCTCCACGATCCGGAACTGACGGTCATTGCCGAGGTTGTGGGTGAGCAAGGGCAAACTCGATGCGGTGAAAACTTCACGTTGGCCGAACATCCTGACTTTCAGGAGGCCATTCGGACCAAGCAGCCTGTCATTTCGACGCTGCCTGTCGACGGAGCAAACTCGCCAGAAAATTTGCTCGTAGCGGCAACCAGTCACCAAAAGGCACCTAATGGGCTAATTCTGCTCCAGGCAACAGCAGGTACTCGATGGGATAGTCTGGATAGTCAGCTTTTTCAGGAAGTCGTCGAGCAGATGGGGACTGCGATCGCCCATGCTCATCTTTTTTGCGACGCTCAGGGTTTAGCCGACGAGCTGCAGGCTGCAAACCAGCGGTTGCGCCAAAAACATCGCGAACTAGAGGAAGCCCGTCGCCAAGCCGAAGAAGCCTCACGTCTGAAGAGTGAATTCCTCGCCAACACATCCCATGAACTCAGGACACCGCTTAACGGGATGATCGGTTTCCTCAAACTCATTTTGGATGGCATGGCTGACGATCCGGAAGAGCAGCAGGAGTTCCTTCACGAGGCTCATCGTTCTGCCATACATCTGCTAAATCTCATCAATGATGTCCTGGATATTGCCAAGATTGAAGCTGGCAAGATGCAGATTGACATGACGCCGGTAAAACTGCGCGAGCTGTTCTTGGATGTGGAGAATTTCACCCGCCCCCAAGCCGAGCAAAAAGAATTGACCTTCGATCTAGATTTGCCGCCCACGCGTGACGAAATCATGGTTTACGGCAACTACCAGCGACTGCTACAGGTCATCCTGAATCTGGTCGGTAATGCCATCAAATTCACCCACGAAGGCAGCATTACTATCAGCGCTGAAATCAAATCACAGAAAGTGACCTTCCAAGGGCAGGAGTGGCCTGGCATTGTGAAAGTGAGTGTGAAGGATACCGGCATTGGCGTGTCCCTAGAAAAACAGGATCGCCTCTTCCAAACCTTCAGTCAGGTCGATGGTGAACGGACGCGACAGTATGGCGGTACCGGCCTCGGCCTCGCGATTTCGCAACGCCTGATTGAAGCAATGGGAGGTGTTGTTCAGTTTATCAGCATGGGCGAAGGACTCGGTTCAACTGTCACCTTTACCGTTTTGCTCTATCAAGAACCCGTAATGGTCGAATAAACTACCTCAACCGTATTTCTCGCAGCGACGCCCATTTAAGCCTCTATCCCACGTGACAGGCCGGACGTCTTCTTTACTCCACTCATCGAAACCAAGCTAAAATACGCTGCGAGAAGGGCACTCCACGCAGCAGATGCTCAGAGCAAGCCTTACGGAATTTGGCATCTGGAACTGTATAGGTACTTCAGCAGAACCCTACCGGTAGGGTTATTGCCCGTAGGGTTTATCTGGCATTTGAACAATTCGGAAATTTAGCAGCGGCATACACCGCACCTGAAAGCGATGAGGGGAATTTTGAGGTATCTGGGCCTGAAGCGACGGGTAACAGCCACGATACCCATCGCAATAGCGCAGGCGAAGAAAAACTTGAGTTGGGCACTACATGACACTGTTACCCTTCGTGGCCAATGGCAATTAACACGCCGCTACTGGGGTCACCTGAACCGCGATCGCCTCACACTGCATGGACCCAGGGCTAATCGGCAACTTTGCTTTTTCACTCGGGGGTACTTGAGACCAGGTGAAACCCCTAACCAGACCCACCTCGATTTGGAAATCGTGCTGGGTGAAGCCAGCGAAATTCAACTCCTCATGGGGATTGTTATCGCAGTCGTGATACCAGTAGTCATGTTCCGACTGTTCGGGCTGTTAATAGTGATATTTTTTCTCGCCCTTGTGTATGGCACAACCCAATGGAACTTTACCTATTACGCTGCTGAAATTCGTCAGTTGCTGTGCGATCGCATAGTGGCGCAACACAATGAGACTTAAGCTTACAGCAGCCTTGTGTGGAGTAAATTCTAAGTCGCACAAATTGGCGCACTTGCTTCATCTTAGTTTGCCTACATGGTGCTACATGGGTGTTCTGACGCGAAACCTAGCTCTAGCAACTGACCGGATAGGCTCTGGATTTGGTTCGTTATGATGAATGCAATCTGGGTTGAGGTTAGCGTTTCGAATGGTACAAACCCTTGCGGTTACAAAAGCCATGACCAGCTTGAGTCAAGCGTATGAGTTGTTGCAGCTTAGTCCGGCTCAAGACCCAGCTTTCTTCCCCGACTGGTTTGAAAACCTGCCAGACCTCACAGAGCAGGAGAAAAGCTTGTTGGACAAGTATCGCGATCGCTACTTTTACTACGCTGAAGATGGCGCAATCAGCGAAGGAACCGTCAACTTGATCATGGTGGCTCCTTTGCTAGAGTTGCTGGAACTCTACGACCCGCCTTACAAAATCCGTAGCGAAAAACCGGTCAGGGTGGAACTCAAAGATGGGGATGTTGTCCTACAAGGCATTATTGATGCCCTGGTAATACAGCAGCAGTTTTGGGTGGTCATGATTGAAGCTAAACCCTATGGCTTCAATGTTTCGCTGGCGGTTCCCCAAGCGCTGGCCTATATGTGTGGTAGCCCTACACCTGGTATTCATTACGGCCTGGTAACCAATGGCGAAGACTACGTATTTGTAAAACTGGACAGTGCAATCCAGCAATATGGACTGTCACGCAAATTTACTCTATCGAATCCCCAACACAACGAGCTTTGCGATGTTGTCAGAGTGATGAAGCGACTGGTTCGATGACTACTAGAACTGAGTAAGCTTTATGTAGGAGGTGAAAATATTTGAAGTGGCCCATCTGGTTTAATGAGGTCTTTCTCTATCGCTGTCAGGTAGCCTCAACTCAATTTAAAGTTGCTGTAGCCCTTTTGCAGTCGGGATTATGAATGCATACAAGCTGGAAGCCACGTTAACCGAAGATGGTGCATTAATCCTCAAGGGACTCCCCTTTCAGGCAGGGAACTCGGTAGAGATTATCATCCTAGAGCAGTCTCCAATCCCACAGGCAAAGGTCGCTACGGCATCCTCTGAACAACCTCTGCGAGGTACCGTCATCCGTTACGACGATCCATTTGAGCCAGCGGTTGCCGCTGAAGAGTGGGAAATCTTGCAGTGATTATTTTAGATATCCATCATATGGAGCTAAGCGGATTCGAACCGCTGACCCCTTGAATGCCATTCAAGTGCTCTACCAACTGAGCTATAGCCCCGCATTGCGCGTATACAATCTTGCCGCGACAGAGACGATAACGTCAAGCACTGTAAAGAACTTAATGCTTCCACCCCGATAAAACACGCTAGAGTCGGGGCAGAGAACTTATGAAGATGCAGCCGTAAGTGAGTATGGTGTCTCCCGAATCAACGAATTCCCCGGTCGATGTGAATACCTTGGTGACCCAGCTACGCCGCAAGCAGGGCAACTGGGTAGAGTGGGGCAAAGCGTGTCAGGCATTGCAGAAAAGTGGCTTGAGTCCCCAGCGGATTTTTGAAGATACGGGGTTTGAGCCGATTCATCAGAATCAGGTGATTGTCGCAGCTCAGGTGTATGGATCGCTGGTGGTTGCGGATGCTCCGGAACCCGTGCAGGCCCACTTTCAAGCACGAGGCAGTGACGTGCTGTATGAGTTGCGGATACTCTCGCAGCGCGATCGCGCCCGCGCTGCTGAACTAGCCCTGAAGCAGAACCTCGACGCTGACACGATTAAAGATGTCGCCAAAGCCATCAAGGAGTTCTCTTACTTCAAAGAGCCACCGCATAACTTTACCGATACGGCGGGCGATGCCGTGGCCTACAACTACTGGAAGCTAGCGCGACAGCAGTCAGACTTGCAGGCGCGATCTCGTCTAATTGCTCAAGGACTGCGCTTTGCAACGAGCGACACAGCCCGCCAGCAAATTGAGAAGCTGCTGACCGACTTCACGGTCGTGAAATCACGTCCTACTCCCACGCTACCGGCCTATCGCCTGGAAACCGATTCCGAACTGCCCTACATGGTTCCAGTGGCTGGAGAATGGCCCTTGGCAGCGGCAGACTTCAATGCAGTGCCCATGGCTATGCCGGAAGAACCGTTCGGCATTGTGAGATTCCAGGGTGCGGGAGCGTGGGCTCCAATTCCGGGCTGGCAAGTGATTCTGCAGTCGGAAGATCCGGTGGCGATTCTGGCGCAGGTGCATCAGCTGCCCAACGTCCACAATCCCAATAGCACCGAACCCGTTCTGCTTATCGTCGATCGCGCACAACGGGACTGGGATGCCGACAGCTATTTCTTGGTCAATCAGGAAGGGACCGTTGCGCTGGATTGGTTTGTTGAAGCGCCTACACTAAAGCTATTAGGTCG
Source organism: Cyanobacteria bacterium J06626_18 (assembly GCA_038523735.1). Lineage (GTDB taxonomy): Bacteria > Cyanobacteriota > Cyanobacteriia > Phormidesmidales > Phormidesmidaceae > SIO1E4. The sequence goes on from JBCBJE010000106.1 coordinate 7,738, forward strand.
ATTGTTGGTGGTGATGCGTCCTAAGCGTATTCTGGATGAGAATTACACCCGTGAGCTTTGGCAGTTTGAGGAATAAGAGGGAACCTTCAACACAGAATTGCTAAGCTTGCAACAAAAGCTCTTCAATCTTTCCTATGCCTTTAGAACGTCGCCTCTCCCGCTCCATGTTTTTGGAAACCGAAGTTGTTGAACTGCGTCAGATGTGCTTTACGCCTGGGCGGATGTTTGAACCAGGCAAGTATATTGCAGGGGAACTGCCCGATATCGCATTTGAGATGGGACTGGTTGAGAAATTACCCCCCGTGCGTGGCCAAAGCGAAGAAATCAGTGACCCGAACCCATCGTAGGGGCATGCCATACCATGCCCCTACGATGGGTTCGACAACATCAACATCGCATCGCCAAAGGAATAGAATCGATATTCCTCACGAATGGCTTCGGCATAGAGCTGCAGGAGGCGATCGCGCCCAATCATGGCACTTACTAGCATCATCAAACTAGAGCCTGGTAGGTGAAAGTTGGTCATCAGCCCGTCCAACACCTGCCACTGGTAGCCGGGATAAATAAACAGGTTTGTTTTTCCCTGCAGAGGACGCAATTCGCCGTCTTGAGCCGCACCTTCTAGAGCCCGCGTCACTGTGGTCCCAACAGCAATTACGCGCCCGCCATTAGCCTTGGTCTGGCGAATCTTGGCGACTGTCGCTGCGGAGACGTCCAGCCACTCGGCATGCATCTTGTGGTTAGTGATGGTTTCTGACTCGACGGGGCGAAACGTACCAACCCCGACATGCAGGGTAATAAACGTACGGTCGATGCCTGCCGTTTCTAGCTGCTCAAATAGCTCGGGGGTGAAGTGTAGTCCTGCTGTAGGTGCAGCGACGGCGCCAAGTCGTTCGGCATAGATGGTTTGGTAGCGTTCCGGGGGGGCTGAGGAGTCCGTGATGTAGGGGGGAAGGGGCATTTCACCTAAGCGATCGCACACGGTATAAAAAGACTCGCCGCCGGGAATCGTGAACTGCAGGAGGCGTCCATGGGTCTCCGGATCGGACTCTAGCACTTGTGCGACCAACATTGGCTGATCGGGCGTCTCCCCAAAGTGAATGATGGCCCCTGGCTTTAAACGACGTCCAGGCTTCACAAGCGCCAGCCAGCACAGCGGCGATCGCTCCTCCAGCAACAAAATCTCGACAGATGCCCCTTCTGGTTTGCGACCAAACAAGCGAGCGGGCAATACTTTAGTGTTGTTAAGAACCAGCAAATCGCCTGGCCGAAGGAGATTTGGCAAGTCATATACGTGGTTGTGAGCGTGCTCTGTGGGGGAGGTAATCGTCAGCAATCGCGCATGATCGCGAGGCTCGACAGGGTTTTGAGCAATCCGCTCAGGCGGCAAGTCGTAGTGATAAGAGGAGAGTTGTAGGTCGGCTTCGGTGCGATCGCCCATGGAATATTGCGTAATTGGGTAAAACCCCCAGGGTAGAACGGGGAGTTTCCCAGTGTTATCAAAGATCGTTCCTCCCGACAATATAGATGTAGCACCCGATGGAGGGTCATCAGATGGATTACATCTATCACCTCGCAAACGCTAGTCTCACCCTTCGGGTTGTCGAACACCTGTTAAGGACGACTTCACTTCCTCTGGTTCAGCTAACTGTCATTCACCAGATTGATGGTTGGGTCGTCAAAGTTAGAATGCATGACTCGATGAACGAGACCACTGCCGGCGACTTTCGAGCCTATCTTACGGAACTGGGTATTCCCCACGAACCGAACATTCGTTTAAGGATGGCTTTTTGGGCATTAGAAACTGGCCAATCCTCAGTTGCGGTGATGCGTCGCTACCAAGTTGCGGTAGTTTCTCATGGTAAGCCAGATCGTAAGGAAATCGAGGCATTCCGCAATCAGTTTGTGATGGGATTGGGGTATTGTCCCGAAACCTTAGCATAAGATTTCGCGGTGGGGACGTGCAGTCGTACGCCCCTATAAAGGATGCTACCGCGCTTCTGGCTGAGCCTCATCTTGGCCTTCTTGGGGCAAGTCTTCGGTAGTTTCTTGGGGCACGCCTCCTGGTCCCTCTTGAATCAGGTATTCGACAACAACAGAATTTGGATTCTCAGGCGGATCGGCAACGGTAAAAGTTGCGATGGAGTCATAAGTTTCTCCTTCAGCCAAAGCAGGCATCGATTGCGAGAGGGGCGAACCGGATGTTTCACCATCGACAACCA
>JBCBJE010000107.1:0-9933 GCA_038523735.1 Cyanobacteria bacterium J06626_18
ACATCGCCTATTAGTTGGAAGTCAGGTGTTTTATCCTTACCACTTAAGGACTACCCAACAGTCTGAGCATGCCAAGTGAGCGCCGAAGCGATTTGAGTACTGTTGCAGAGCAAAGTCAATATACTCACCATCAGCAAGCAGGAAGCTGCGATCGCTGATAGGGGTGCGCTCCTGGAATAGAGATAGCTTGAGTGTCAGCAGCCTCAGGTTCGAATTTGGACCTGTTTTCAGCAAATTGTTGCGTCTGGCGACTTCTCCACAGCACTGGAGGAATGTGGCTGTGCATCATGTAAATCTTAAAGCGAGGAAGTTGTGAGCAGGCACACAATCTTTTCTATTGTGTCACCGAGTAGAAGCGTACAGCTCTGAGTTGGGTGCTGTTAAGTAGGTTAGATACTAAAAATAGATAGCCCCATAGAAGACGCTGTGATACTAATGAACTGCACTTGCTTGCAGGAGTTTAGAAAACATGACAGCGATCGCAGTTCTCCTTCTCTTAGGACTTACGAACGGTGCCATCTCCCAAACGAGAGAGAGTGCGGTGTGCAATTACAAGCGGCTCTGATGAGTTTCCTCAACAGCGTCCAGAGCCGCAGACATATGCTCACCAAAATCAACTTTAAAAGATCAAAAGCTCCTTCATGCGAAGGAGCTTTAACAATACCCCCAGGGGAATTCGAATCCCCGTCGCCTCCGTGAAAGGGAGGTGTCCTAGGCCTCTAGACGATGGGGGCCTGTGCTTTTCAATACTGTTCAATATAGACAAATGAGATGCCTATGTCAAACAGTTAAGACATGAGATGGTCCATTATGTCTGGTAAGGCAGCTTGGTTATGAGCTGCCCATCCTTATCTCATGCTCTTAGCGTTGCGAAGCCGGATGAGTTGACGTCTCATCGCCGGCGAGGCGTCCAGTTCAGAAACCTGCTGAACGTCTACGTCAGTGTGTAGGGCCTCCAAAAACTCATCGCTGCCATAGGCAAAGGCGTCAATGAGTAGCTTTAGCAGCTCTTCCCGGTCACACTCCGTTAAACCTTCCTCCAGTAGTCTGAACTTGAGTTTAACTTCACACTCGTAAATCCCCACTTTCTGCGGGGCGGGCTGGATAGCCTCGTTTGCATTTGAAGAGTACGTCATTCTAGTGAGCCTGCTTTTCAAGCATCGGGGATGGGGTTCTCGAAGGAGACGATCAGCGTTTCCAGCGGGTAGGCGCTGCGAAAGGGGCGACTTCTCATTCGGGTTCCTAACTGTATAGAACCAACATTCCCTGAGAATGAGGCGATTTTTGAATGAGTTTCATCAGATTAATAAAGTCCCTTTCCAAGAGCTTTAAATAAGCAGCGTTGTCCCTTAGAAACAGGCAAGTAGTTATCAAGACAGGATGCAGAACGTCCAATTTCAAGCCGCAGGGATCATGTTACCTTTGCCGTTTAAGTATTCCCTGGTAAAGCTAGGAACACTGGCTACACGAGAGTTCTGTGTTCGTACATAAATTCCGAACTGAGCAAACATTAGCTGGCAACCCCCGTACGTATATCCGTGGTTTCTGTAAGGATGCAGTGTAATTTATTGTCAAAAACTCACACTTTTACGGTGTGGAAACTTAAAGAGATCTTTGTTTTTGACGGTACTTACTGGCTATTTGCAGAGGTGACTGGTTATGTGCCGGTAATCGCTAAAAGTCTTTTGTGAAGTTTGGGGTCGTGATCGTGGAACCCAACACCTGTAACGGTTTTATTGAGTTGAGCGATGGTTCCAGCAGATCCTTGACGCCTGTCCTAGTGAAGCTATGCCCAGAGGATGTTTGGCCCTTGGGCTATTCTTAGGAGGCTTTTCCGGCAACCCTGCCCAACCAACACCCTGTAATTTAAAGGCTGATGTGGATTCTGCTTGGGCTCAAATTTTCCTTCACAATAGTAGGAGCATAAATTACGTTTCCTGCGCCAATCTGCTATGACTCAGTCTGTTGATGCCATCCTGAACCGTTCGCTTGCGGGGGAAGACCTAACACCAGCAGAGGGGATACAACTCCTATTGCAGCGCGATAAGGGGGCGATCGCCGCTATCCAAGACGCCGCCGACGAGTTACGCCAGTTTCAGGTTGGTGATACCGTTACCTACGTCATTAACCGGAATCTCAACTTCACAAATATCTGCGAACAGCACTGTAGCTTTTGTGCTTTTCGGCGCGACGACGGGCAAGCAGGTGCCTTCTGGCTCGATTGGGACGCCATGCAACAGAAATCGGCTGAGGCTGTTGCGGCAGGGGCGACGGAGATCTGCATGCAGGGCGGGCTGAATCCAGCAGCCAAACGTGAGGGAAGTAGCCTGAGATACTACCAGCGCTTGGTCGAGAACATTAAAACAGCATTCCCCCAACTTCATATCCATGCCTTTTCGCCTCAGGAGGTACAATTTATCGCCCGTGAAGATGATCTGAGTTATGTCCAGGTGATTGAGGCGCTGCAAGCAGCGGGAGTAGGATCGCTCCCTGGTACAGCGGCGGAGGTATTAGACGATACAGTCCGTCGAGTTCTCTGTCCTGAAAAAATTGATACATCAACCTGGCTGGAAATTGTGGGATTGGCGCATCAGCAGGGGCTACCCACGACCAGCACAATGCTATGTGGCCATATTGAAACGTCTGAGCAGCAAATTTTGCATATGGATCGTCTGCGAACGCTGCAGCAACAAGCTGTCGCCAGCGATGCCCCAGCACGCATTACCGAATTTATTCTGCTGCCCTTTGTTGGACAAGAAGCCCCCAAACCTCTGCGGAATCGGGTGGGGCGCGATCAGCCGATGCTGCAGTCGGTGCTGCATTTGACGGCGATCGCCCGTCTTTATCTTGGGCGCTGGATTCCGAACCATCAGCCGAGTTGGGTGAAGTTGGGGTTGGCGGGGGCAACCGAGGCGCTGCGGTGGGGGTGTAACGATATTGGCGGCACGCTGATGGAAGAGCACATTACAACCATGGCGGGGGCAAAAGGGGGCACCTGCATGACCGTGGCTGATTTACAGGGGGCGATCGCATCGATTGGACGACCGCATCAGCAGCGCGATACGCTCTATAACCCTACGTCTACTGCATCCGTAGAGTCTACTGGGGAATCGATGGGATACACAGCCCCGGCTCGGCAGTCCCTGAGCCAAAGCTGCACCGCCTGACCGATGATGCCGTCGCTGCTTTCCCGTCGAGGTGTGGGCGGTCGCAGCACCACTTCATCATTGGCGATCCGGGAAAACATCAGGGCCAAGCGCCAGCCATCGTCAGCTTCGGTGAGAAATAGCCAGTGGTACTGCTCCAGAGGCACAATCTCGTTTTCTTGGTATTGCCACTCTAGGGTTGTGAAAAACACCTGCTGGATGGTTTCAGGAGCGTCACTTTCATTAAAGGTCAGGGTGGCGACATCAATGGGTTCAAACTCAGCCTGACCCGCCACCAGAAGCGTGCCAAATCCGGTGGGGTCTGCGGTGACTGGAATACTTCGATAGGCGACCCGGTTGGCATAACTCGGCAAATCTCTGATCAATCCTGACATCAGCACTTCTACATCACGTGGGCATGTCACTTGAGGACGCAGGTGCGGTGTGGCTTCAGGGGGCTCGGGTTGAGACGGGGCAGACGATTGGGCCGTAGCCGGTTGAGCGGCAGCGATCGCGGCGAGTCCACTCAGCAAAATCAGCCCAACTAGACAGCGATCGCGCCATTGATGCCGTGATTGCATTTGGCGGTTACAGCCTTTCAGGGTCAGGTCTGTTGTCTGCCTCAAATGATTCACAGGGAAACGTCGTGTATGTATGACCTCAGATTACTGTAAAGGGAGGGTGAACGATACCCTTCTATATTTGCCAATTGCTTCCGCAAATGCATAGAAAGATTGCAATTACAGACGCTCTTATTCCAATATCCTTAGTATCCTTATCGGATTATCCAAGAATCGTTTTACTGATGAATAATCCAAGGTTGCTGCTGAGGAGATCCCCGTCATGGTAAAGGTGCGGAATCGATCATTGTTTATCTTGCTGGTATGGATAGCCTGCATCACGCCTCCTGCCATGGCCTATCAGTCTAGTTGGCGATGGTTAGCCCAGGTCACGCCGGAGGCTCCAGAAACATCGCCTGATGAGGGCGTTGAAGCCGAGGCTTCGACTCCAGAAGGCCCCGAACCTGCCGCTTCCCCTGAACCTGAGGCGGTTCCCAATGTGCCGATTCCGACGGAGGGAGCGCCCCAAGAGCTGCAGCGTACCTTCAGTGCGCCAGCCGAAGGATTGCCAGAAGGGACCACACTAGCGATCGCCAGCTCCTCTAGTATGGAGGTGATTACGCGCACGCTGCAGCAGCAATTTGAAGAAGCCTATGCCGGTGCCACGATTGAAATTGTCGAGCAATCGATTGACGATGCCTTGCAGAGTCTTGAAGACGGTGAAATTGAAATAGCGGCAATCGGGCGTCCTCTCACTGACGAAGAGAAAGCGCGAGGATTGTCAGAGGTGTTGGTCAGCCGCGAAAAAATCGCGGTCATTGTCGGTTCCGACAACCTATTTGAAGGGGACGTAGACTCCGAAAATTTTGTCCGCATCTTTCGCGGTGAAGTCACAAACTGGAATCAGTTGGGCGGCCCCGATTTACCGATTCGCTTTATTGATCGCCCCGCCACCAGTGATACCCGTCAGGCATTGGGTGAATACGACCTCTTTGGCGGCGACCTGACCCCAGGCGGAGGGACGATTACGGTCACCACGGACAGCACGGCTGAAGTCGTCGAGGCACTCGGGAATGACGGCATCAGCTATGCGATCGCCAGCCAAGTCCTAAACCAAGACAACGTGCGTGTCCTGTCCATGCACAGCACATTTCCCGACGACCAACGCTATCCCTATTCACAGCCACGGATCTATGTATACAAGGAGTCAACAGAGCCCCTTTCACCAGAGGCTGAAGCCTTCTTAGCGTTTGCCATAGGTGGCGAGGGGCAAGAGGCTGTGCGCAATGCCAAAGCCGCCGAAGCCGCCGAGGTAAAAGCTGCCAGTTTACCCGATAGTGTTGTTGCTATGCGCCCCAATGGCGAGGGCTTTGTAACGGGCGATCGCAGCGGCAACCTCAACTTTTGGACTGCGGATGGCAGCCCAGCAGGGCCTCCTGTTGTAGCCCATACGGGGCCTGTCACCGCCCTTGCCTTCAGCCCTACCAACGGACAAAGACTCGTAAGTGGTGGCGCTGACGGTACCATCAGATTTTGGGACGCTGTCGGTGAACCTAATGGAGACCCTATCAATGCGGGGAATGGTCCTGTCACGAGTCTGGTTGTACAGCCTGATTTTAGTTTCGTCAGTGCCAGCTCAGATGGTACGTTGCAGCGCTGGTCCGAAGCTGGAATCCCGGTTGATGAGCCCATAACAGGACATACAGACACGGTGCGCGACATGGCGCTCACTCCAGACGGTCAGACCCTAATCACGGCTTCTGTAGATGGCACTATTCGCCAATGGAATATAACCGATGGCTCCCTCCAAGGCGAGCCGCTAACAGGCCATCAAGGCGCCGTCCAAGCGCTAGCTGTGAAGCCTGATGGCAGCTTTGCATCTGGTGGGGCTGATGCAACGGTACGGCAGTGGGATGCAACGGGGGCCGCGATCGGGGAACCGACTGAAGTGGCAGGCCCGGTCACAGCCCTGGCAGCCAATCCTGATGGGACCCGCATCGTGGCCGGCGACGACACGGGCGCACTACAGCTTCTGGATGCCGATGGAACGCCGACTGAGCCCGCCGTTACCGATATTGACGATGCCATTGATGGCGTTGCCTTTACCCCTGACGGCGAGCGTTTGGTGGTGAGCGCTGGCGAAACGCCTCAAATCCGCGATCCATCCGGGCAAATCATCCCTCCAGAGGAACAGGACACACAGGTACCCACAGCCGAGACTGCGGTGGGTACGGAAACTGAACCAGAAGCGTCATTTCAATTTCCTGATCTCTGGCAGCGATTTCAACAGCTCCCCGTAGGAATGCAGCTTTTGCTTTTGCCGATCGTCGGCTTAGGCTTCGTGCTGTGGTGGCTGCTGCGGGGATTACAGCAAGATGACGATGAGGAAGAGGTCGATGTGACCGAGGAACCCTCACCCCGAAAGCGCCGTAGAAGAGAACGCCCAGTGGACTTTGAGGCTGACGATTTGGTCGACAGCGGCAGTTTGCCAGATAACGATTTGCCCAACAATGGTGTGGTTGATAATGGCTTGCCAAGCACAGAGCCAGTTTCTGGGATCACGCCTGAAGAAGCGTCGGCCTCGCTAGACCCGAACTTAGCCAAATCTAGAGATGCTTTGGCAGATGGTATTGCCTTGTCAAAGTTAGGACGACATCAGGGAGCCCTGGAAGCTTTCAATCGCTCGATTGAATCGGCTGATTTAGAACAGATGAAGGCGGCAGCAGCTGGAACTACGCTAGCGGGGGCGAGTGCGCTCATTACTCAAGGATTATCCCGAAGAGGCGTAGCGCTGATGAACTTGGAACGCTCCGATGAGGCGATGAAAAGCTTCGATCAAGCCTTAGAAATGGAGCCTAACGACCTCATCGCCTGGTTAGGCAAGGGCAAGGTGATGACCCAAGCGAATCGGTTTGATGAAGCCATTTTTTGTTTCGATAAGGCGATCGAGCTGAACCCCAATACGGCTGCAGCTTGGCATGGTAAAGGTATGGCGCTCCAGAAGATGGGGCGCGACGCCGAAGCCCAAACTAGCTTTGCCAGAGCCCAGGCTCTGGGCGGGGGAGACGATATTCCGCTAGAGCTAGACACCCCTGCAACCAGCGTTGGCACCCCCCAGCATGATACGGGCAATTCCGCTGACGGCGATGATTTTGGGGACACCGATTTTGGGGACGCTGATTTTGGGGATACCGATTTTGGGGACACTCCCAGTTTTGAAACGCCTGCGCCAATCCCCGCAGCCATTGACGAAATGCCTGCTGCCAATGCACCGATCGATACTTCCGGCAGGCCGTCGGGGTCCGGATTATCTTCCCCGAATCTTGACATGGGAGGGACTGATGTCCCTCTAGATTTGCTGGAAGCCGTTGAAGCGTTACCAGATAGTCCCGATTCACCGGAGCCAAATGCGCCCACTACAGCTCCCATAGAAGTGCCACCAGAAGTTGACGATATTCTTGCCGGCGATTCGACCCTACCCAGTGCCGTGGATGCAGCCGATGTGGGCGATGCGGTCGATAACACCTTGGCGACGGATCCTGATCAAGAGCCGTTTGTGCCACCTGAAACGTCGGCTGTTCCTGACCAACCAGAGGATGCGGAATCGGCAGATATGCCCTATGACCCAGCTCTAGATGACCTTCCCCCGGAGGTTTTGGAAGCTTTGCAAGGCATTCCAGAGGATTCTCCCGACAGTTTTAATATTCCGTCCACTAGCGCTCAAACAAAACCAACACCGCCGCCGCCGCCGAGTAATCCTCGATTGAGGCGATCGTAGTTGGAGAAAGAGTGGATGGGTAGGAGGGTGTGAAGGTGAAGAGTCGAGGGTGGAGGGTGAAGAGTCGAGGGTGGAGAGTAAACAGTAGTAAAGAGATAAGGTCATACTCCTTACCCATTACCTCCTGTTCCCTGCTTCTGCCTCCTGTCGTCTGACTTTTGAGGATAGCGATGATCAACCTTGCAGCTAGCGTGAGATTTTTACGATGGATGGGGCGGCGGGGAGTCTTGTTTGGAATGATGGTGGCGATCGCTGCAACCCTGACCGTATTATGCGTATCGCAGCTCACCCCAGCCCAGGTATCGCCCTCACGGATTGTATTTAGCGCTTTAAGCGATCCTAGAACCTTCAACCCTGCCCTCAGTCAGGAATATCCCAATGTGTTTATGTACACATTTCAGGGCTTGATCACACTGGATGGCGAAACGGGGGAAATTGTCCCCGCGTTGGCAGAATCCTGGGAGATTTCAGAAGACGGTCTGACGTATATTTTTACCCTTAGGGATGGCCTGCAGTGGTCGGATGGGGAGCCTTTAACGGCGGATGATGTGGTGTTCACTTATCAAGCGGTCACCCTCAACGAGGCAATTCCAGCACCTTCACGAGATATTTTTCGCATTGGGGGTGAGGGACTGCTGCCCACCCTTCAGAAGTTGGATGATCGGCGCGTGCAGTTCAATTTGCCCGAACCGTTTGCCCCGTTTTTGCGAAATACGGGGTTGCAGATTCTTCCAGCGCATAGCCTTCAAGAAGCAGTGAACACCTTTGATAGTGAAGGCAATTCTTTGTTTCTTTTAACTTGGACGACGGTAACGCCACCAGCTGAAATTGTTTGCAATGGTCCTTATCGGCTGAAAGAATATCTCCCTGGGCAACACGTCATCTTTGAGCGTAATCCCTATTACTGGCGACGCGATGACCAAGGCAATCAGCAGCCCTACATTCAAGAATTGGAATGGAGGGTAATCAACTCTTCCAGCGAACGGTTGTCACAGTTTCGAGCTGGAGAACTGGATGTGCTTGGGATATCATCAAGCGAATTTGCCACGATGAAGCAGGCTGAGGCCGAGGAAAATTTCACCATTTACAACGGCGGACCTGCTCTTGGGACGACGTTTATTACCTTCAATCTCAACCAAGCCAGTCGCGACGGTCAGCCGTTGGTAGACCCGATTAAATCGCGCTGGTTCAATTCTGTGGCCTTTCGCAAAGCGGTCTCCCACGCTATTGATCGCACTGCCATAATCAACAACATCTACCAAGGGCTAGGCGAACCTCAGACATCGCCACTGCCGGTCCAAAGTCCGTTCTATGCCGGTCCAGAGGAGGGTATCCCGACCTACGATTACGATCTCGCAAAGACGCGATCGCTGCTGGAGGCAGAGGGCTTTCAATACAATGCCGAGAACCAACTGCTAGACGCCGATGGAAATCGCGTTCGCTTTAGCTTGATTACCAACTCAGGTAACTGGGTTCGGGAGGCAATTGGTGCGCAAATTAAGCAAGATTTGGCTCAAATTGGAATGCAGGTAGATTTTCAACCCATTAGCTTTAATGCTTTGGTCACGAAGCTAAGTGATACTTTGGACTGGGAAGCTCACATTATTGGCTTTACCGCTAGCCTCGAACCCAATGGTGGCGCTCCCATCTGGCTTCTAAACGGTTCACTGCACGCCTTTAATCAGAACGCTTTGCCAGGGCAGACTCCTTTGGAGGGATGGGAAGCCGCAGAATGGGAACAGGCGGTCGCCGATATCTACCTCCAAGCAGCGCAAGAGCTAGACGAGGCAAAGCGCTACGAGCTTTATCGTGAAAGCCAGCGCCTGACTCAGGAATATCTGCCCTTCATCTATCTGGTGAATTCCCTTAACCTTGGCGCTGTGCGCAATACGATTCAGGGGGTTAAATATTCTGGGCTGGTGCGACCCTATGATTTGTGGAATGTGTACGAGTTGAAAATTGACCCCAATCTGGATGTCAGCAGTCAGAATTAGAGAATGCAATAATGGCCGATAAATTGCAAGGGGCATAAAACGATGACATGGTGGGATTCTTGTCAGCAAGCACTGGCTGTGGTTACGCAGCGAATCCGTCAGCGAGGGTTAGTGTTTTTGATGCTGATGGTGTGCGCGATCGCCCTCACAGCCTGCAACCCGTCTCGATTCACCACAGCCGAAGCCGCCACCTCGCGGATTGTTTTTAGCTCTCTGGGCGATCCCAAAACCTTTAATCCCACCCTCAGTCAAGAATATCCCAACGTCTTTCTGTACACATTCGAAGGTTTGGTTACACTCGACGGCGAAACGGGAGAGATTGTCCCGGCACTGGCCGAATCGTGGGAGATGTCAGAGGATGGCCTCACTTACATTTTTACCCTCAAAGAAGATCTGCGCTGGTCGGACGGGGAGCCTTTAACTGTCGATGACGTAATGTTTACCTACCAAGAGGT
>JBCBJE010000108.1:0-9922 GCA_038523735.1 Cyanobacteria bacterium J06626_18
AAATCAGCAGCTTGAGGCGCTTTGATGTTTTAGGGGGCCGGTCCCTCTAAAACCACAAAGCAAATTGTTGTAAAGTGCCTGAGTTGTGGGGTTAGGATCGATGCCGAGTTCTTCCCGCAGGACGTTCATGCATTGGTGATACGCCTGGATGGCAGCAGCTCGATCGCCCAACACATCATGCAACTGCATCAGCGATTGATAGGTGGATTCCTTTAGTGGATCTAACCGGAGAAGTTGCTCGGCATAGGTCAGCGCAGCTGTGTACTTTCCCTGCTGTGTCAGAAGTTTGACAAGCTGTGTCAATGCTTGTGAGAAACGCTGCTGAAACTGCTCACGAACAGGTAGCAACCACTCGTCATACAGTGCAGGTAAAAGGTCGCCCGCATAGAGCGAGACGGCTTTCGCTAGCGATCGCACCTTCTCAGCATCATCTGTCTCCCCTTCTGCTAGCGCGATCGCCTGTTCAAACACTTCGATATCCAGCCAAACAGGAAACTGGGGCTGCCAGCGAATTGTGTTGGCCTCTACTTGTAGAAAGCGATCAGCCTTAGGCAAGTGACGACGCAAATTGTGCAGTTCTTTGCGGAGGTTCGTACGAGCTTGACTATCGGGCGAATCGGGCCAGAGGGCAAAGGCAATTTGCGGACGCGACCGTAACATATGACGATGAACCAGCAAATAGGTAAGGAACGATTGCGTGCGATTAGTCCCAAAACTGGGAACAGGCTGCCCATCAATTATCAGACTGAAGCCTCCCAGGAGCCGGATCATCAGTTCGCTCTCCGAAGTCACGTCTGCGACTGACGACTCAGACCGAACCAAAGGTTCAGCCACGGGCATGACGGCTGGGATCGGTGACATGGAATGCAGTTCCTGCCGACTGGACATATCGGTAATCGCTCCTAACGTTTGCAGGTTCATCTGCTGTGCCTCAGTGAGTCCCTGAACGTCGGTGATATCCATGCCTTCGTAGGGACGTTGCGGTCGTAATACACGCAGGCAGTGACCGGCGATCGCGTCCCATAGCCGAATTGTTTCGTCTGCACCACAACTGGCGATCGTTTTGCCGTCGGAACTCAAGTCCATCCGCCAAATCGAATTGGTGTGGCCTATCAGGGTGTGTAGACACTGACCATCGCGCGTTCGCCAAACGCGGACAGTCTGGTCGTGGGAACTGCTAATCAGCGTCTGCCCGTTGGGTCGCCAAGCCAGCGACCAGACCGAATTTTGATGGCCTTTCAACGTCTGCAGTAGCCTTCCCGTGGCAACCTCCCAGAGTTTGATATCGCCATTGGTGCTGCCCGTGGCAAGGGTAGCACTGTCTGGACTGAACGCCATTTGCCAAACCCAGTTCTCTGGGTCCTGCAGTACCTGCCGACATTCGCCGGTTTCGGAATCCCACAGCCTTAACGTCTGGTCATAGCTACCGCTAGCCAAGTATTGACCGTCTGGACTCCAGGCCACCGTGCGAACAAAATTTTGATGCCCGGTCAACACCTGAAGACAGCGACCTGTCTCGGGATCCCAAAGGCGCACCGTTTGATCATGCGAAGCACTGGCTAGCCGATTCGCAATTGGATGCCAAGCTACCGCCCAGATGGTGTTCTGATGTCCCGTCAGCTTGGCGTAGGCTTGCTGAGCATGAACATCCCACAGGCAGATTGTTTGGTCGTCGCTGCTACTGGCAAGATATTGACCCTCTGGACTCCAGGCTAGCGACCAAATCGGACGATCGTGCCCCGTTAAGGTTGTTAAGCATTGGCCTGTGCGAGTATCCCAGAGACGAATTTGGCGATCGTGGCTACCGCTCGCCAGCAAGTGACCATCAGGCTGCCAAGCCAGAGCCTGCAGCGCATTCCGATAGCCCTGCAGCACTTTCAGCGACGCATCTGCCCGTGGACTCCACAGCCGCACTGTTTGGTCAAAAGAGCCACTGGCAAGAATACTGACAGCGTCATCCGTCGCGTCGGTCGAAGGATTAGTGATCAAGGATTCTTCAGCATCACCCAATGGTTGAGTCCCTACAAATTGCCACTGCACTGATCGCACCGCATTTTGGTGACCTTGCAGAATACGAACGCACCGCCCCGACTCAGCCTCCCACAGTCGAATACTCTGGTCATCACCACCGCTTGCCAGCATTTGTCCATCAGCACTCCAGGCCAAACTCCAGATGCATTTTTGATGCCCCTCCAAACTCTGTAGTCTTTCTCCCGTTGACCGCCAAATCTGGATCCGACCATCTTTAGCACCACCTGCTAGCTTCGTCCCGTCCGGACTCCAGGCGATCGCAAAGACCGCTTCTCCTGTAGCGATCGTCTGCAAACAGGTGCCATCGGTGATGTTCCAAACCTTGATCGTCTGATCGGCACTGCCTGTTGCCAATGCATGGGTATTGTGGGGTGGGGTGTTTGGAGACGCCATGAATCGCGTTGCTGGCGAAATTTGTGGACACCATGCCAATGCTGAGGTTTTGTTGTCATGTCCTTGGAAGGTATAGACACAATCCCCCGTCTGAGGATGCCAAATGTGGATCACGCCCTCGACGCTACTGCTGGCAAGCAACTGCTGATCCGGACTCCAGCCCACTGCCCGTACACGACTGTTTGCGTCCAGCGTGTGCAGGTGCTGCCCTGTCTGCACATCCCAGAGCTTCAGTGTGTCCTGATTGTCATCGCAGCCACTGGCCAAGATCTGACCGTCCGGACTAAAGGCCAACGACCAGACCCAGTCGTCGTGTCCCCGTAGGGTGAGATAAGGCTGATCGAGATCGATCATCCGCCACAGCCAGATTTGACCATTTGTATCAGAGGCCGCTACAAGCTGCCCATCAGGGCTAAAGGCGATCGCCAGCACATTGCCAAACGTCTGTGTAAACGTAGTATTGACAAATGTTGCTCCGGCAAAGCTGACCTCATAAAGCTGAGCATTTTGCAGATGGCCGTGGTGAATCGTTAACTGCGAGAAATCGAGCCCCGCCATATCCAATTTGAGGGCAAGGCATAGGTTCAGCAGGTTGCCGGTACCATAGCCAAAGAGCTGTTTCGACTGCTGCCGTAACCGTGTCAGAATCCGTAACACCTGCTGCTCTAAAACCGCTTGGGAGCCAAAGGTTTTGGCCAGCTGATTGGCAATCGGTTGCAGAATAAGGCGGCTTTGGCTGAGACGAATGTAGTCTTTAACTGTTGTCTTAATCAGGGCATGGCGCAGAAAAAGGGCTAGGGTGCCGCTACTCAGCTCTTCGACAACCTGTTGCGTCAGCTGGCCGGTCACGTACTCCATCACCACGGGTTGCTGTGTATAGCGGCCTACTTGCTTTTCCAGCAGCGATCGCCAGCTTAGCGACTCCAGTGTTTCCAGCACCTGCATGCGCGATGCAGATGGCTGAATATCATCCACCAGTTCTTGAATGGACGTCCACTCACGATTGATCGCCAGCCAATACATCACTGTCTGTTCCAGCTCGGTCAAGCGATCGAATTGCTGTTCTAGTAGTCGCTGGAGGCCGTTAAACACCAGCGTGTCTTCGGCTAGAAACAGGGCAATATCACCATCGAACAAGCTCTGGATAGACGTTGCCACAATCTTGAGCGCCAGGGGACTGTGGCTATAGCGCTCCCCTAACTGCTGTTTTTCTGCCGCCGCTCCTCTGAGACCTTTGGCATTCAACAGGGCTGCTGCCGCTGCTGGTGACCCCACAAGCTGGAGCGATCGCACGGGCAACTCAACGCCTTCTAAATTGCCGATGGGTGTCGGTTTCTCGCGACTGGTCAGCAGCACACAGCTCTGGTGGCGCGTTTCAGCCAGTAGCTGCAGCAGGTCACCATAGGCCGCATACTCAGGTTTGAAGTAACCGGCCCGCTCACCCCCCTGCAAAATCGTTTCTAAATTGTCGAAAATCAGCAGGCAGGGGGACTTTTGTAGCCAGTGCCGCAGCCGCCGGGGCGTCGCATTTGTATCCTGCTGGTCTGAGACAAAGGGCACTAGCTCTTCCAGAAGTTCATCCAGTGTTGGGGCATTCCGGAGCGATCGCCAGACGATATGCGTAAATGGACAGCCCGACTGCTGCTCTAGCGTTTCGACAAACTTAGCCGTTAGGGCTGTTTTGCCGATGCCCCCCATGCCCAACACGGCAATCAACCGACAGCGATCGCCCACACTCCACTGCTGCAGAGTCTTCAGCTCAGCCTGCCGTCCATAGAAGGCGGTGACATCCGGTGCTTCGCCCCAGTCGATGAGGGGAGCAGACTGGGGCGAAGCACCTGACAGCGGGACTGTGGAAGTGCTCGACTGGGTGGATGCAACCTGAGGGGCTGGAGAGACCCGCGCCGACTGAGCGTAGCACCGTTCCAGCGCCGCCCGAAAGTTGCTCTTGCTAACCTTTTCGCCCAGGGCTTGGCTCAGGCTCTTCCAAAACTTCGGCCCAATCACGCGGGTCAGGTAGCTTGTCGCGTATCCGGACTCCTCCGCAATACTCGCATAGGTTTGTCCCTGCCAAGCCCCTTTGAATAGCGTCAGTTCGACATCCGTTAAGAGCCTGCCAAACCGGGCAGACATGGCATCGTTCACCAGCTTGAGGACAGTCTCAAAATCCACACTCTCAGAGGTGCTCCGGGAACAGGTAGGCGACAACCCACCCCAATTACACATGAGATTATATGAGGTTTGCTATGCCCCAAATGAGAAAAGATCTGGATCGGCATAGCATCGGTAAAGGGGAATTTTGATAGCGCTCAATATTGAGGCTGACAGTGTCGTGATACCTGCGTTCTCCAATCGAAACATCCCGCTCATAACGCAACGCATGGGACGAAACTCTTACCACCGATGGCATCAGGAACCTCTCTTAGCCTTCATTGTTACTAGTCGAACCATATCGGCTTCGAGAACAGGAACGTCTTGACAACGGTTACGGAACGGTCGACTTCATACCTTCAGAGTGTGACAGCCCACTCACGATTTGGAGCTCATGATGACGACTACAGATCCTTTAATACAACCCCTCCAACTCGAAGCACTCATCCGTGAAATCCTTGTCGGCACGCTCGGCAACGACATCCTGACAGGTACTCCCGAATTCGACACCATTTTTGGCGACACCGACGGCGAACTCACGCGCCAAGACAAAGGAGGCAACGACCTGATCACTTCTGATGCGGGTATCGACGTGGTTTTTGGCGATGCGTCTATCCTGGCCCGACGTGCCGTTGGTGGACGCGACGTCGTGTCTGGCGATGCCGATGATGACATTCTGCTTGGGGATGCGACCCTGATTCGCAATCGCGCCCGCGGCGGCAGCGATCTCCTTAACGGCAACGACGGCAACGACGACATCTTTGGCGACGCTCGCACCATTCAAAATGCCGGTCGCGGTGGCAGCGATACTATCAACGGCGGCAACGGCGACGACAATATCTTTGGCGATGCTGGGACCCTGGAAAATGTAGCCCGCGGCGGTGACGACCGCATTGATGGCTGCGACGGTGTTGACTTCATCCAAGGCGACGGAACACTGCGCAACGGTGCCCATGGCGGTAGCGATGTTATTGATGGCGGTAACGACTCCGATACCCTCGAAGGTGATGGCACGCTGACGGGCCGTGCGCAGGGCGGTGATGATACCGTTCGTGGCGGCAACGGCGGCGATGAAGTCTACGGTGACGGTGAACTCATGAGCCTGCGAGCCAAAGGCGGCGACGACCAGCTATTGGGCGAGGTGGGTGATGACGATCTCTTCGGCGACGGTTTGTCCATGAGCGGCGATACTCGAGGCGGCGACGACACTCTGGCCGGTGGGCTCGGTGCTGACTTTCTCTTCGGCGATGCGTTTGTCCTGTCAGACCGCAGCCGCGGCGGTGACGATGTACTGATGGGTGACGCTGACAATGATTTCCTGGTTGGCGATGCCCAAATTCTGGCGGACAAAGCCAAGGGTGGCGATGATTTGCTAATTGGTGGCTCCGGTGACGATGAACTATTTGGCGACGCAATTGAAGCGGATCCCAAAACCCAAGGCGGTCAGGACATCCTCATCGGCGTTGACCTGGAAGCCGATAATCCCGGTCGCGGCGAATTTGACCAGCTCACAGGCGGCGGTGAGGCTGATTTGTTTGTCCTCGGGGATGCCCAAACTGCTTACTACCTGGGCGATGGCGACGTGGATCATGCTGCTATCTTCGACTTCAGCGTATCAGAGGGCGATCGCATCCAGCTCAACGGCAACGCTGCCGACTACATCCTGCAAGACTTTGTTGTCGATGAAACTCTCTTCGGTGTTGACATCATTCGAGCCGATGGTGAAGACCTCGTCGGCTCCGTCGTTGGCCAAATCACCGCTGACTTCAACTTTGCCAGCACGCCAGACGCCTTTGTCTTTGTCGGCTAGGTGCAAAAGCGACTCGATGTAAATCCCTTCAACTGCGCGCCAGTTGCAACGAGGTATCACCAGACTGTCGTCAGTGCGCGACGGCAGAGCAGAAGCACGCTCGTACTGCGTTCAATGTGTGTGATTACTCACTTAACACCCTCAGTCAAGGCCCCAATCAAGGAGACCTCCATGAACTTCATTCCATATTCCGCACTCAACGCGATCTCTCGCTGCTTCAATCGAAAACTGCTAGCTGCAGCAATGACTGTAGCAACAACCCTGTCGCTCGGTAGTACGACTCTAGCAGAAACGCCCAAACCCGCGATCGCGATTACCGAATCCACTCCCAGCGCCGAAGTCAAGCAGAGCCGTACGGGGCGCAAAGAAGTCCTACGCTTTGACGTTGCTGAAGACGCTACCCGCTTTGTTTTTGACGATGCTCCTGTGCTTGAGAATGGGTTTCCCGCTTACGGCAACGCCTTCGTTACTCGGGGCTATATTTACCCAGCCGGTACCCTCAACGGTAGTAATGGCGTCAACCCCGACGGCAGCCCACAGTTCCCCGACCTGGTCCTTGGCGAATGGGTCTGCCGGGGTTGGTTTATTGGCGCAGACGGCGCAGCCGCCAGCAGTGGTGAGTTCGTGATTACGACCCAGCTCTATAACTTCGGTACCGAACTAGGCGAAGAGACTCTCGTTAGCGATGGCTGGGAACTTGCCGATACGGGTGTCTCGGTTGCCCGCGCCATTACCGGAGGTACTGGCCGCTTCAGCAACGCTGGTGGTGAAGCCAAGCAAGAATTCCTAGGCTTCAACGCGACTGAAGGCGTCAACCTGACATTTGAACTGTACATCGAACAATAAGAACGGCCCCCAGGGACGGGTTCCTGGTAGGAACCCGTCCTCGGAAAGCCCCACCAACCCATCATCCCACCAACCCCATGTCCCCCCAAACGTATCTCCTACCTAAACTCTTCATCGCTAATGCCGTCGCGATTGTTGGCATGTGCGTCCTAGCTGCACTAGCCACTGCCGAGGAACGTCCTATTGGCAGCGATCTGATTTGCTTTGTGCAAACCGAAAGCGGCCAAGTCGTAGACCTAACTCACCTCTGCGGGGATACCGATGCGATCGCCCCTCCCCAAACTGCCCCACCCATAGCCCCCCGTGAACCCGCTCGCCGAGGACGCGGTGCCGCCCGAACCGAAACTCCGTCATCCACTGCTGCTCAACCGACGCGATAGGTTAAGGCAGGTTTTGAGCGAATAGAGATGGGATTTCCCGATAGATGTCAGCTAAACCTGCTCCTACAGTTACCCATCTCCCCATCTCCTACGCTGTTCCCTGCTCCCTATTCCCTACCTACCAATAACTCCATCCGCTCCGCAATCACGGCATAAAACGGATCACTCCCAGCCATTCCCAGCATCTGTAGAAACGGCGGCACGGTTGAAGGTTTTTCAATCACTTCCGGTGTCCCAAATCCCGATACCGATTGGAAATATCGCTTTACTAGCTCTACCCGCTGTGCTTCAGTACTGTCGCGCCACGCCGCGATCGCCTTCTGGTAAAACATACGATTCGAAAAACTTATGATTGCGATTCCCCCCGGCTTCAAAATGCGATAGATTTCCGTAAACACCGCCTCGGGGTACTGCAGATACTGCACCGAAACCGTATTCAACACTGCATCAAACGACTGATCGGCTAGAGGTAGCGAATCATTCTCATTCAGGTTCTGAACAAAGTAATGGTCAAGCCGGGGATTACGGACTAGCTCCTCGGCATTCATGCCATGTCCTTCTACCCACTCAAAGATCATTTCCTCCGGCAAGTGAGAAACCCAACTACTCATCATGTCCAAGATACGGCTACCGGGCTGTAGTCGTTCGCGATAGAGATCGGTCAACTGCTGGATAAATCCCTCATCCACATGGGTTACGAAGCGCGGCGTCTCATAGAACAGCGTGTCAGTGGTGGCATCGAGCTTGGTACGTTGATTGGACTGGAGTAGAGAATTCATGAGAGGCACGGGTGAAATTGGGGCTGTCTTCTCTATTTTTCCAGATCGGAGAAATTTCGGCCCGTCCTAAATCGGTTATCTTGCCGGGGAAGAAAACCTGCGTTCTGTGTAAAGAGTCAGCAAATTTAAGGAACTATGGTCTAAAATACCTGAGCCTGGAGAGGTGGCAGAGTGGTCGATTGCGTCCGACTTGAAATCGGATGAGCCGCAAGGTTCCGAGGGTTCGAATCCCTCCCTCTCCGTTGTTCTAGCATTCGCTATTTACACTATTTACTGTAAATATTGTGATGGTCGTTAGATTTTTGAGTCCAAATTGAGTCCAGGTGACGAGCTACTAGAGCGTGAGTCTGCTGCCTACACGAAGGTTTCGATCTGGCGGCGGGGCAGTAGTTATAGTTTACGGGCTCGGCTCCCTGATAAGACTACTGGCAAAGTGCGGCAGCAGTGGGTTTCGATTCGCTGTAAGGCGACTCAGGCAGGGCTGAAGATCGCTCAGGCTAAGGCAGCTAAGCTCGAAAGTGACTTGCTGTTTGAGCGATTTGATTGGGCGGATTGGGGTAAGTCCAGTGGCGGTGAGTCCAGAAAACCTAAGACGGCTCATGAGTGGGTTGAGGGGTTTCTGGCGTGGAAGGGGGAAACGGTTAAGGATACGACTATCCGCAACGACTATGAACCCTACACGAAGTTGGTTGACTGCCAGCAGCTCATCACAGCTGCATTACTAACGGAAGCGTGTAGACAGGGCACCACACCCAATTCTAGGGCACGGAAAGCCTGTGTGAGGTGCCTGAAGGAGCTGGGGCGCTACGCTGGTTTGGAAATTGATTGGACAGGTCTGGCGGGTAACTACAGGCCGGAGGCGTTTGACCCGAATGAGTTGCCGACTGACGAGGCGATCGAGCAAACCTGGGAGCAAATTGACAGCCCGATGGTGCAGTGGGTGTATGGGGTCAGCGCGACCTACGGCATCCGGCCCCATGAGGTGTATCACCTGAATTGCTCACGGTTGGGCGGTGATGATGTGCTGGTGGTGCTGCGAGGGAAGACGGGGCGCAGGGTGGTGTATCCCTGTAAGGCGGAATGGGTAGAGGCGTTTCGGCTGTGGGATGTGCATGCGCCCACTGCCAGAGAGGGGATGCCCAACAAACGCCTAGGGGAGTGCATCAGCAATGCCTTTAAGCGCTGGGATGTGCCCCATATTCCCTATGCCTTGCGCCATGCTTATGCGATTCGGTTGGCACGGGTGGGAGTCCCCGTAGCGATCGCGGCCAAGTGGATGGGGCACAGCGTCACAGTTCATACCAAGACCTACCACAGCGCCATGAGTGAGCGAGAATATAGTGAAGTCTGGGAAAGACTGGTCAAAAAAGCAGAGGACTGAAAATCCTCGTGTCAGCAGTTCAAGCCCGTCTCCTGGAATTATTTTAGCGGTTGTAGTTTCTCTGTTCTAAAATCACCATGAAGCGTCATTTGTCCACGGTGCTGGGCATTGCTTCGGTATGTACAGGGAATCAGACCACGATACCAACATT
>JBCBJE010000109.1:0-9897 GCA_038523735.1 Cyanobacteria bacterium J06626_18
CATCGCTGCAGGGACGTGTGGTTGGTCTGGACGGAGTCATTGCGCAACAAGCCAATTATTTAAAGTCAGGGTTTAAGTTAGCCTATCGCAACATTCGGTATCAGGGCATCTACGATGGGGAAGCTGCGCCCAGCACCGAATTCAATCTAGTTCCCCTATCGTCGATTCCTATCGATACTGTCATCAAGTACGACAGCGCCTTTTTCCCAGACGATCGCGCGGCGTTTCTCCGGTGCTGGTTAGCCCAACCCAACAGTTATGGCATTGGGGTGCTGCATCAGCAATCACTAGCTGGGTACGGCGTCATCCGAGCTTGCCAAGAAGGGCACAAAATTGGCCCTTTATTTGCCGCTACGCCGCTAATTGCAGAAGCCCTCTTACAGGCTTTAAAAGCTCACCTTCGTTCTGGGGATACGTTTTATCTCGATGTGCCGGAGACCAATGTGCAGGCTGTAGCGCTTGCTGAACAGCATCAGATGAGTAGCATCTTTGAAACAGCCAGGATGTATACACCTAAAGCACCTGAACTATCGCTAGAGTGTCTATTTGGCGTGACAACTTTTGAGCTTGGCTAGAAACTTGTCTAAGCATGACAACACAGCCAACACCTAATTCAGTAAGACTTCTATAGAGATAAAAGGTTTGATGCGAGCTGACTGAACAGCTTGCAAAGCATTTTCACCGAGGATGCTTAATGCTTTCTTTATAAGATGGCTCTTGAACAAGAGTCTAATACTCATGCGAGAATTGATGGTGAGAACTGCAGGCCGTCCGGAAAAAATCAATCTACTTTTGGATCAGTAGGCTAGGAGCCCAAGAATTTACGCAGTCAAGGGGTAGCGTTACACGAACACATTACGGCTATGTATTGTGAAAGGTTCGTAAAAACTAACGTGTATACGTGGTTACGCTGAGTTGCAGGGCTGTA
Source organism: Cyanobacteria bacterium J06626_18 (assembly GCA_038523735.1). Lineage (GTDB taxonomy): Bacteria > Cyanobacteriota > Cyanobacteriia > Phormidesmidales > Phormidesmidaceae > SIO1E4. The sequence continues at coordinate 929 of JBCBJE010000109.1, forward strand.
CAGTAGAGGTAACTTGAAACAAAAGAGTCGGTGCCAGAAAGTGAATCGGCACACAGGATAACGTATTGACGGTGCAAGCAGCTTTGCTGAGTTTTTCAGAGGGACACTCCTAGCAGCCCCGATTGAGGGAGGGCTCCCCCTGTTGCCCGTTATGAACTGTAGTCAGCGTGCAAAAGCCATCTGCATAGAAATCTACAACCCCCAGTAGAGGGCTTAGGGTGCGTTCTGCGGAGTTGGGAATTTATGAATCTAATGATTGCTTGAAGTCTATGGGCTTCCCGAGCCTATCTTGTGTGCAGAAGCAAACGATGGCTACCAACTTGAGCTATTTTATTCGGCAACTGGGAGATACCCGCGATGGTCAGTAGTGATGCTTTACAGTTCGTGAATAGCGATCAGCGTCAGTCATCGATGTCTCAGCCTTCCTCGGCACAGCATCTCTGCCGTGAAGATTTGAGTACCCACACAATCGATTTAACGGTTGCGATTCCGACCTACAACGGCGGCGATCGCTTACCTGCCGTTTTACAGCAGCTTTTAGCTCAAGTCGATACGGCATCGCTGACCTGGGAAGTGATTGTTGCCGATAACAATAGCCGAGACAATACTGCGGCAGTCGTACAGCAGTATCAGCAGCAATGGCCTCAAAATACGCCGCTGCGATATGCCTTTGCTGCCCAGCAGGGGGCTGCTTTTGCACGCCAGCGGGCCGTGGCAATGGCCCGTGGACGCATCGTGGCCTTTCTGGATGACGACAATGTGCCGGCAGTAGATTGGGTTAGCAACGTCCAACGGTTTGCGGTAGCCCATCCTGATGTAGGCGCTTTTGGTAGCCAGATTCATGGCGACCTGGAAACGCCTCTGCCTAGGGAGCTAAAGCACTTTGCCTGCTTTCTGGCGATTGTTGAGCGCGGCAGCAAACCACGTCTTTATGAACCCGAGAAAAAAATTCTGCCGCCTGGAGCTGGTTTAGCAGTGCGTCGTTCAGCTTGGCTGCAGCATGTTCCTAGGAATCTGTTTCTCAACCACAAGGGTAAGAAGGCTGGACTGGCTAGCGAAGATTTAGAGGCTGTTCTACATATCCAAAAAGCAGGTTGGGAAATTTGGTACAACCCCGATATGGTAGTGTATCACCAGATTCCGAGTGCCCGTCTGCAGGCCCAATATCTGCGATCGCTACTTCGCTGTGTAGGCCTGAGTCGCTTCTACATTCGTATGCTGGGCATCAAAGAATGGCAACGTCCTTTTGCTGTTCCAGCCTATATTGCGAATGACCTGCGACGCCTCGCGTTGCACTACCTAAAGGAAGGGTTTAACACATCCAACCTCAGTGCTGCGGCCAGCTGCAAACGAGAATACTTGCGCAGCAGCGCTGTGAGTCCTTTTTTCTTGGTCAAAAAGGCTGCTCAATCGCAGGTAGAAACCTACCTTGAGCGAACCCGCTTTCCCAAGAAAGCGCAGTATCTAGAAGGCATTGCTCAAGCACTGGAAGAAGAGACCCTTCACTTATATTCTCAGCCTGTGGTGTTGGTAGAAGGCCAGTCACAGAGACCGCTGCAGAATGAATTATTAGTTCGCTTCACGCCCTACATTCCAACGCAGCTATCACAGCAATTCTGGACATTTGCCGAACATCAAAACCTGGCAGGGACGATTGATCGTCGCGTTATCACAAAGGTATTTCAAGACTTGAGTGAGCTGCAGGCTCGTTCGATGCTGGCCGTGGAACTTGGCGACCCAACTGGTGGCCAACATTCCCTCAATCTCTCCCAAAATAGTGTCCTGGACACAAAGCTGCCGACCTTTATTGACAGTCAGCTGAGCCAGCATAGACTCGCCGCCGCAAGCATCTGCTTCGAGATTCAAACGGCGGTAGCGTTGGCTCATCCTCAGGCAACCCAGCGATTAACGCGAGCCCTCCAGGAAATCGGCTGTGCTGTTACGCTGGACAGCTTTGGGACGAAGCGAGTCGCCACTGAGCAGATCGATAAGCTGCACGTTGACTTCATCAAGCTCAATCCTCGTCTCTTAAATTCCGAGAGACGCTATATTGCATATGCGCGCCAGGTTAGCGAATTTTTAAGTACTGACCAACAGGCTGCAATCGTTATTGCCAAAGGCATTGAAAATGCCCGTCTTCTAGAAAAAACGCACGATTTGGGCATTCGCTATGCTCAGGGATATCAGCTTTCTAAGCCGCAGGTTTGGTCTGCTGATGCAGTGTCGGCAAAGCCCTTAGGCCAAGCGCTATCGCACTAAAACTTTGTATAGGGAAGTCGGGGTTATGGTTGATTTTACGGTCGCAATTCCCACGTATAACGGCGCTGAGCGGTTACCGCAGCTTCTGGAAAGTCTGCGATCGCAAGTCGATACAGACGCTCTGGACTGGGAGATCCTCGTTGTTGATAACAACAGCAGTGACGCGACAGCTGATGTGGTAAAGCAATATCAGGCCAAGTGGGGAGAAGCCGGTGTTCCGCGGCTAAGCTATGCGTTTGAAGGTGCTCAAGGCGCTGCGTTTGCCCGTCAGTGTGCCATTCGAACGGCGCCGAGTACCTGGGTGGGATTTCTGGATGATGATATTGTCCCGGCAGAAAACTGGGTGGCCGCCGCTTACCAGTTCTGTCGAGCTCACCCTGAAGTGGGAGCCTTTGGCGGCCAAATTCATGGCAACTATGAAGTTCCCCCGCCGAAGGGCTTCAAGCGGATTCAGTCATTTCTGGCGATTCGCGAACGAGGCAAAACGGCCCATCTTTACAAGCCTGAACACTTAATTCTTCCTCCGTCGGCGGCCTGGGTAATCAATCGCCAGGTTTGGCTTGAAGTTGTCCCACCGAGGCCCCAGCTACGGGGACGTACGCAAGCTTCAATGGTGCAGGGCGATGATTATGAGCCCCTGATGTTCATGCACAAGGCGGGTTATGCCATCTGGTACAACCCCGAAATGCATGTCCATCATCAGATTCCTAAGCGGCGGCTAGAGCGAGACTATCTGATCTCCCTCAGCCGTGGCTGCGGGCTCTGCGTCTGTTCGCTGCAGATGTTGCGAGTCAGCCCCTGGCAAGCACCCTTTATGATGACACGCTTGACGCTAGGCAACCTTAAGCGGCTCATCCAACATCGGATGAAGCACGGCAACATTGCTCAGACCGATTTAGTCACTGAATGTGAGCGGGCATTCTTTGTCAGTAGCTTGATGAGTCCGCTCTATTTCTTAAAGTCTCAGTTTCCTCCCGCGACTTCCCCCAAGTCTTCCTAGAAGTCTTCTTAAAGTTGACTCATTCACCGTTGCCCAACGCCTCTGCAGAACCTTAACCTTGTGGCCACATCGTACGAGAGCCTAAACCTATGACGAATCCTGTAATTGCCATTGGATTAGATGCTGCCGATCCTCAACTCTTAGAAGATTGGATGGCGGCAGGTAAGCTCCCAACTCTGAAACGCCTCCGTGAGCAGGGAGCCTATGGCCGTCTGCTCAATCTCGAATCCTACCGAGCCGAAACCCCTTGGACGACTTTTCTGACAGGTACTCTGCCCGCGGAAACGGGGTATTGGGGTCCTGTTAAATATGATGCTGACACCTATCGCGTCTTTGAGCGGGGGGCCTATGACTACAAGGAATACCCGCCATTTTATGCCCTCGGTGAGGACTACCAGGTTGCTGTTTTTGACATGCCGCAAACGCGCCTCTCCGATCACGCCAACGGTCCTCAGGTTCTGGCTTGGGGCGCGCACTCAGCCCAGGTTAAAAGCCAGTCTTCGCCGCCCGAACTGTTTGATCAGGTGAAGCAAACCTACGGTAAACATCCGGGCTTTGACCGTGACTATGCAGATTGTCGTGATTTGGCCGCATTGGCGAAACTTCAGCGATGGATGGAGACAGGTATTAAGCGGCGGGCTCAGGTCTGCAGTGATTGGCTGCAGCAACAGCGATGGGACTTGCTGCTCACTGTTTTTGGTGAAACTCATACCGCAGGCCACTATCACTGGCATATGAGCCAGGAGCACCCAATTTATAAAGCCGGTCAGCTAGATATGCCTGACACCATGTTGACGATTTTTCAGGCGGTGGATAGCGCGATCGCCCAAATTGCAGCAGCGGCTCCTGAAAACAGCAACATGCTGGTCTTTGCAGCCCATGGCATGGGCTCCAACGTGATGGACCTACCGAGCATGGTCTTTCTACCCGAACTCCTCTTCCGGTGGAACTACCCTGGGCAGTACGGCCTGGGCTACCGAAAGCCCGGTAGCCCCCTTCCAGGACCCAAGCTGAAGTACAAAAAACGTGGTTGGATTGGCGAAGTCTGGGATCTCAAATACGAGAAAAATCCCCTCCGCACCCTTATGCGCCAGTACTTACCGACTGACTTCCATAATCGCCTGGAAGCCTTTTTAGGAGCTTCTAGCTCAGCTCAGCTGGCCTCTCCTTACTATCAGAAAGCGCAGGGCGACTCCCTATTCTGGCAACCAGCCAGCTGGTATCGCCCCTATTGGCCCAAAATGAAAGCCTTCGCCTTGCCCAGCTACTCGGAAGGCTATGTGCGGGTTAATGTAAAAGGCCGCGAGCGCGATGGTATTGTGGATCCTGCTTATTACACCGCCGTCTGCGACGAACTATGTGCTCTGATCACGGGTATGACTGACGCCCGTACGGGGAAACCCATGGTAGAGCGGATTATCCGAACCCGTACACCTGAGACCTTAAACGACAGCAACCTTCCAGACGCTGATCTAATTGTGCTGTGGCAAGAAGAGACAGCCTCTGATACAGTCGCTAGCCCTGAATTCGGTCGCATTGGGCCGATGCCCTTTTGCCGCACGGGTAGCCACCGAGCCGAAGGCTTCTTCGTTGGGTGCGGTCCCGATTTTGAACCGGGTAGCGAGTTGCCGAGCAACTTTAAAGCGGTGGATTTAGCGCCCACGATCTTACAGTTGATGGGGGCTGAAATTCCTGACTACTTCTATGGTCAGCCCATTCGGTCTAGGGTTGATGAGTACGTCAGCTGAGCCGAACTCATGGACCTGATATCAGTGGTTATTCCCGTTTACAACGGGGAAAAAACGGTGGAGGAGACGCTCAGGTCGGTGCTGGCGCAGACCCACGAGCGTATCGAAGTCGTCGTCATCAACGATGGCTCTACCGATAGCACGGTCGCGATCGTCGAGGGCATGGGCGACGATCGCGTCAAGCTCTTCGCCTACCCCAACGCAGGACTAGCCGCTAGTCGTAACCGAGGCATCGAGCGTGCCTCGGGAGACTACATCTCCTTCACTGACGCAGATGATCTGTGGACACCGGAAAAGCTCGCAGACCAGCTGGCAGCCCTTAAGCAGCATCCCAACGCTGCAGTTGCCTACAGCTGGACTGACTACATTGATGCCCAGAGCCAGTTTCTGCAGGCGGGAACTCACATCAGCACTAGTGGCGATGTCTTCGCCAAGCTGATCGAAATCAACTTCATCGAGAGCGGATCGAATGTTCTGATCCGCCGTGACGCCTTGGAAACCGTGGGCGATTTCGACGTCACCCTCACAGCCGCTGAAGACTGGGACATGTGGCTGCGACTCGCGCAGAAGTATGAATTTGTAGCGGTGTCCTCCCCTCAGGTGCTTTACCGAAGAACCCTCTCAATGTCCAGCAACGTGATCCGACAAGAGCGCGAATGTCGCAAGGTGCTTGATCGCGCCTTTGCCACTGCTCCCGCATCACTACAGCCCCTCAAACGCAAAAGTCTGGCAAAGCTCTACAAATACCTGATTTTCAAAGCCCTCGAAGGTCCCCCCGGTCCTACCAAAGCGTGGCTCACGGCTAAATGCCTTGGGCGAGCCATTCAGTATAATCCAGCCCTACTGGGACAAAGCAAAGTCGTCTTGTCTGTGATGGCGAAAATTGTTGCGGCACTATTTGAGAAGCGATAAGGGGGATAGGGGAGTGGAAGGGTCGGAGAGTGGAAGGGTAGTGGGTAGTGGGTCAAAGGGAAAGGGGAAAGCAGAATCTGTAAGGGCGAGGCATTTGGCCAGTATTTAATATTCTTCAAGACTCTACGCTCCAAATGCCTCGCCCCAGCACGACCAATAATCAACTATCAACCAAGAACGTAGGGCTATGCCCTTCCCGTAGGGTAGAGAACTAAGAACCTATTACTTCCTACCCGTTACCAAATCCAAAATCTAAAATCCTAAACCGGTACAGTGCTAAGGTGCTATCTCTGTGCGTGATGCACCGACTCTTTACGTGGTGGACATCAAGATAGCTATGGCGGTTGATTATCTGAAATGGATACAGGAATGGTATGTCTCGAATTGCAATGGTGATTGGGAACATTCCTTCGGAGTAACGCTCGAAACATTAGACAATCCTGGTTGGTCGATTGCGATAGACCTGCAAGATACGGCACTGGAAGATAAATTATTTCAGGATGTGGAAATAGAGCGGACTGAAGGTGATTGGGTCTTATGCAAAGTAAAGTCGCGGCAGTTCAAGGTCGCTTGCGGACCCTTCAATCTGATAGAAGCTATCGGGATCTTCTACGACTGGGTTAATGACGGCACCAGTCGTGAGTGATCGACTGAGCGCTTAATTGGTCAGTGAATAGCCACAATTTTCGTAGGATGTCTCATCGCTTTGCGTGACGCACCAAAATCTCATCGCGACACACTTGATAAAAGTAGAGTCCAATATTCAAAATCCCTAGCAGCTTGGTGCCATCCTCCATCAGGATAGGGGTGCCCGTGCCTGGCAAATGAATCAGATCGGCGAGTGCAGAGATGACCAAAAGCGCCATTGCTGAAAGCAGCAGCAAATAGGGGGTTGCCAGTAGCTTGCGCCAAAACAAGACAACATAGGCAGCCGCAGCCCCTCCATAGAGGCTATACATCACAAGTTTGGGCACCCCCGCTAATAGCGCCAGCATGAGCGTGAGCCGAAATGTATCATCTAGCAAGAACAGGCTCAGCAGCACCGCTGAAAACAGTAGGTAGCGCTGCGTCTGTCGCGATCGCCCCAGTTTTCCTGCCAGACTGTAGCTAAACCAGCAGGTCACCGCCACTCCGCACCACAAAATTTCAGATGCACTGGTGAGCACGCCGATGTAAGGTTCGGCCGTCAAGAAATTCTCTTCAAAGAGTTTGCGGAGAAACTCGGCCCGCGCCGGATGCCGAGCCGTGTCGAAGAGTCCTGCGAATTTGATGTAGCCAGCGATCGCCACAAAGAAAATCAGCACGACCAAATTAGGCCACAACATCCACCGCCGCGGCATGAACTTGGTGGACAGTTGCTTCAGCGCAAAATTTTGCATTGATTCCAAATCCGCTCTTGCTTCAACCGGTTTACCCTTGCTTTTGGGGGGCCAACAATGGGCAGCGTGGGCTCAACCTACTGCAAATCTAATGGTTGACAAAGGTTGTTGGGTGATTTGTCATTACCGGTTCAGATAATTTACCCAACATTTACAGCCTTGTAAGGCGCGATCAGGCTGTTTCGGCGCTCAACACAGTTGGTCACGCAAGTATGCGTCAATGATTAGGCTAGGGAGGTGCGCAAAAATAACTATCTTCCCACCGTGTTCCTTCTGGGCAAGCTATGCCCACGGTTGACGCTCATGGTGAATCCCTGCGACCGTTCCACTCTTCCACCGCCTTCTACAGATATTTTATTGCCACGCTGACCCCTTGAGGTGCGCTACGTCCCCGCTGAGGAAGAAGCCAGCATCCAGAGTACTCCCTGTTGGCCGAGTAAAACTTCTCGCAGAAGCGTCGTGATCCCAACCCAGATAATGGGTGAAATATCAACGCCACCAAACGGTGGCACTAGTTTGCGGACTGGGACGAGCAGAAATTCCGTCGGCCGCATAACAAGATTGAAGGGAAAGCGATCGCCATCGGCTTCGGGGTACCACGTCAAGACGATGCGGACAATAAATAAGAGTGTGTAAATTCCCAGCAATGGACCGAGAATCCAATTAGCGAAGTGAGTGAGTGTAAAGAGGTCTGTCATTGGCAATGAGGATGTCAGGCTCGAAGGCTGTAGTCATTATCTCACAGCAGTTTACGAGGCAGCCGCGATCGCTTTCAAGAGTATGAGACCTTGTTAGAGACTTGGCAGTAACTTAATCGTGACGATAGCTCTCTAAAAGATGACCATTTTCCAGACTTAGTATGACGGCCCGCCATTTATTTCATAAAGCAGGTCCGCTGGAGTAAGCTTCGGTCTTGACTTGAATGTTGTCAGCGGTGGCTACTTGCCATTGAAACCGCGATTGCAGCGATTCTATCTTCAGGCCCGACTACGGTAACGCCACAATGGCGATCGCCGCTCAACTAGTTCAAGCATATTAACCCCCTCAGGAGCTCTGAAGTGGCCTCAAACGATCGACTCAGGTGATAGGTCTTCTCAGGAACGTAACAAAGCGATAGAATCTTAGACACATTTAGCACATTCATTTAACCTACGGCACCATGACACCCTCCCTAACCAACTTCCTCCTGAGCCTTGCAGCTGGCGCTGTCGTCGTTGTGATTCCAGCAACTATTTTTCTGGTTTTTGTCAGCCAAAGTGACAAGATTCGCCGCTCGTAGCCAGATGCTTTGTTCAGGGACAATGGTTTACCTGACCGAGGCAACAGAATAAATGTAGTAAGGGGTAGAAATCGCCTGATTTCTGCCCCTTCACTGTTGGCGCTTTTGGCGACTGCTAGTAATGTGCCTTATGGCTGAGAGCTATTGACTTCGGAATTCTGACTTCTAGCTCCTCTGGCTCCTTATTTCTCTACCGGTTTTCTCCATAAGCGAAGGCAGCGCTAACAAAGCGGCAGTATTTTAAGTTGAAAGAGTACCACTCTGCATGCAGCCAAGCGCCTCTCTGCAGTGGGGTCGGGTTTGCTTGGGCTTGCTGCCTACTCAAGTCAGTCGGTTACCTATCTAAGGTTCTGCTCAATGTTTGTCTAACGATGTCTGTCTAACGTTAGTTA
>JBCBJE010000110.1:0-9858 GCA_038523735.1 Cyanobacteria bacterium J06626_18
CGCAACTGGCTTAGTATAAATTCACTTTTTATCTTGAGACTAGGAAAGGGAAAGAAGTTTTAAGTTAGATCTTGAATGACCTGTATCTTAAGCAAATTATTTTATTTTTTCGTCCACGGTTGACGAAGGAAAAATTTGGCAGCTAGAAGATATCTGAATAGAATTATTGAACAGTTAGCAGGCACCCGTTCTGTTGCTTCTCTAATGCGCCCAGAACCTGGTTACCTCATCTTCAATACCTGAAGGCATAACCGAATTCCAATTGGATAATCAGGAAGCTTTGGTGAAATATTTCCTGATTCCTCCGAAAAGGTCTGTATAAATATGGAGGGCGCAATTTCTCCGGGCGTAGGTTTAGTCGTTGAAATCACTATGTACTTTTAGTACATATCAGTCTTAAACAGTTTTATACCTGTCAGCATAGAACTCCAGTGCGCTATATTCGGTAGTCCTTTAATTGCCCCAGAATGAATATTCAAGAACTGGCTGGATTATTGCAATGTCCGAGCAGAAGCTTTGAAGGATGCCTAGTTCTTGATAATCACAAAACGCGGTGGACCCTCAGCTTTGTTCAAGGTCAACTACTCTATGCTGTGAACGAGAGCCACGCTGCGCGTTGTTGGTTTAGGTTACTGCAGCAGCATTTTCCTAAGTGGGATTGGCAAGCTCACATTACTCAACCCACAACCCATGAATCTTGGCCGATACACCTCCTTAATCAAGGCATTAATCAGAAACAAATAAGTCTCATTCGGGCTAAGTTAGCGATTCGTACAGTCACCCAAGAATGCCTATTTGAACTGAGTCGCTGTATTCACTTAGAGCATTATTGGAAGCCTCATCCGTTTAAGGTCTCGATGACTTGCCGGAGTGTGGGTCTTTCCAGTTGGGAAATGAAGATGACTTGGAGTAAAGTCGAGGCAATGTCACAGGAATGGCAACGAGCGGATTTCGCACAGATTGGCCCAACCCAGTCGCCGATTCTGAGGGAAGCTGTGGCAGCTCAACTCTTGCCGATCGCCCATCAATACCTCAATGGCAGTTACACGCTTTGGGACATCGCATGGCAGCTTGATCGGCCACTTGCAGGCGTTGTGCAGTCGCTGCTGCCGTTAGCCCAAGATCGCATCTTGGAATTTAAGACCCTACCCGATTTAGCGCTACCGGTTACCTTGCCGCGAGCCATTAGCTCGCCCCAAATCCCAAAATCTGTCACGCCTAGCCCTACCCCACCAAAGCTGCAGTTTGGGATAAGCAGCAATGAAAAATCCACTATTGCCTGTATTGAAGACAGCCCCGTGCTATCCCACCGCCTCAAGCGAATTTTAGCGACAGCAGGATATCATACGCTGCTGATTCATGAACCCATGCGGGGCTTTTCTGAGCTGATTGAACACAGGCCCGATTTGATTCTGTTGGATCTAATGCTGCCGAATGCTGACGGTTACAGTGTCTGCAAGTTTTTACGGGATACCCCTGTCTTTGAAAAGACGCCCATTGTCATTCTCACAGGCCAAAACTCGCCCATTGATCGGACACGGGCTCGTTTGGCAGGGGCCAACGAGTTCTTGACGAAGCCCCCTCAGTCTGAAAAGCTACTCGCCATCATCCGAGAGCAGCTTGCGAGGAACTAGAGCATATCCAGGTTCCTGACTCCTCGCTCAGAATTTCTGATGGCGATACAGCAAAAGACAAAAGATAAAATCAGAAACCGTTGTGCCCTGACCCCATCCCGATTCCCGGTTTTGGCCTTAAGGAAAAACGCCAGTTTCCAAATCGGATGTGGTTTAGTACGGCAATCGCCGATAAAAGGGTTCGGGGATATTGCTAATTGCCCGCTCAATGTCGGCCAGCGACTGGTTGTAACCCACGATTGCCTGCACCAGGTTCACCTCAGCATCCGTCAAATCGGATTGAGCATCGAGAATTTCGAGCTGAGTACCTACCCCCGCATCAAATCGCAGGTTGGCTAGTCGCAGAGCTTCGCCAGCCTGTTCTACGGACAAGCGTGCCGTTTCAATATTGGTGAGGTTGGATTGCAGGTTGAAGTAGGCATCTTCAACGGACAGACGAATCACAGCGCGGGCATCTTCAAAAGAGCGCTCAGCGATCTCAATGTCGAGTTCTCGCTGGCGGGCACCAGCGCGGGCGGCACCCCCGTCAAACAAAAGCCAGGAAACCTGAGCTCCCAAGGCGTAATTGTCGTCAAAGCCGCCGTCTTGAGTAATGATGTCGCTAGTTGTGTAATTGGCAAACAAGTCAACCTGAGGCCCCAGCGCACCTAACTCAGCTCGGCGTAGCTGCTCATTCAGATCCCGCAGCACGAGCTGTTGCTCTAGCTCCGCCCGATTTTGATAAGCCAGCACGATACTTTCTTCCAGACTCAGCGGCCATTCGCCAGCCACCTCAACAGGAACGGTATCGATGGTGAGCGATGGGGGCAAATTCAGACGACTGGCTAGGGTCCTTTCGGCAACCTGGCGATCGCGCTGGGAATTCACCAGGTCTTGACGAGCGTCGGCGGCTTGGACTTCGGCTCGCAGTACATCAAAGCGCGTGCCAACGCCCACGTCTTCACGAAGAACGGTATCGCGCAGGTTGCGTTCGGCCTCTTCTAAAAAAGCTTCGTTAATCCGAATGGATTCAATCGCAATCTGCAGGTTGTAATAGTCAGTCGCGGTCGCGAGGCGGAGTTCTTCTTGAATCAGCTCTACATCGAGCTCATCGAAGCGGACTTGCTCTTCTGCAGCTCGGATGGAAGCGTCTCGCTGTCCCGATGAAAAGAGTTCGTAGTTGACGTCGACCTGAGCTGAAACAGAAGCTCCTAACTCTTCACTCGTTTCACCCGGCTCGAATTGACCAGTTACTGGATCAATACCGCCGCCGGTAGTTTCAGTTGTATTTTGCCCCTGTACTGTTCCGCTCACCGAAACGGTGGGAAACAGCGCTGCCTGGGCTTCCCGCAAGGCAGCTTGACTCTGCTCGAGTTCTAACAGTGCGACCTCCAAATCGGGGTTGTTGCGGTAGGCCAACTCAACAGCCTGTTCTAGCGTAATGGGCTGTTGCCCCACGATTTCGACCTCTTCTGGCTCGGTCTGAATCAGGAGAGGGTTGGGATCTGGCTCCAGGTACTGCAGGTCATCATCCACCCGCTCTACTGGGAGCGGGACTTCATCGCCTGTGGGTACATCCTCAACCGAAGGCGTCGAGTCTTCATCTGCTTCATCGTCCGTTTCGTCTGCTTCGTCCGTTTCGTCTGCTTCATCCGGCTCTTCTTCTGGTGCCTCTAGCGGAGGCGCATCAACCTCGGGCACAGTGGGATCGTCGGTTTCTTCTACGGGCTCGGGATCTGGCTCCGGCAATGGACTAAAGGTTTCATCCTCAGAGGGTTCCGCTGATTCTTCTGATTCTTCAGGTTCTTCGGGTTCTACCTGACTGAAGAGAATTTCAGGCGAGTTTGCCTCTACCTGCTGCGGTGACGCGGTGAGGGCCGCCGGTGAATCAGCGATCGCACCCTCTGCAGCGTCCGGTTGTGGTGAGGCTGAGTTGGCAGTGGTTTCGACGATGGGAGCCGCAAATAGACTGATAGGGAGCGACTCCTGGGCTGGTGGAATTGCGGGAGTGACTTTGACGGGGTCGGCTACTGAACCTTCTTCACTGGCTACATGCAGAGTCGAGCCCCAGGAGGCAATATTCTCGTCACTGAAGAGCACCTCTGTTTGGGGTGATTCAACTTCTAAGATCGGGCTAATACCTCCAGAAGCGCTCAAACGCCGTTTTTCAAAGGGCGGCACGACGGTTTGTGCCGGTGTCTCTAAGAAAGGAGGAAACACTTCCACGGCGGGTGTTAGGGGCTGTCTAGCGCTGTTTGCGTGCCCGACTCCAGACTGTGGGAGTGAACCTGGATTGCCTGTAAGCGCTTCCGGTTCTTCTACAGATGCGACGGTTTGGCTAGAGGGACCCGTTTCTAACGCGATATGGTCGGGTTGAGCCGGTGTGTTGGGCTGAGTGAGGTGGGCAGTTTCGGGTAGGTGCTGATGAGGGCTTTCAACCGCTCTGATCGGGAGCGCCAACCAAAGCAAACTCATGGATGGTAGAGCGATCGCTGCGCTAAATTTGAAGCGGATCAACCAAGGGTGTGGCATACTTTTCCCCATAAAGTCCCTGAGGCTTAAATAACAACTGAGTCAGGGTCAGTTTTAGTAACTCCGTACCTAGAATACTTTACCGACCCGTTTAGTGAGTACTAATAGGCGCGAAGTTTCAGACCGAAATCGGCTGCAAGCAGGCTTGAAAGAAACCTTCAACGCCCTTGAAAGGCATAATAGGCCGCTTTACAGCAGCACGGACTGATTCTACGCAGATATTGTCTAAGAGCAGCCATTTTAGAGATTGTCTGGATCCGTTGGTTAAGCAAGAGTGCGGGCACCCGAATAATGTTCCTCAGCCCACAATTCTACAGCTGAGCTGCACATCATGTCCTATGAGGAATCTGGTGACCGTGATGGCCTTTTGCCAATAATTGCTGTTTAGAGCTGCCATCTCGACAGTCAGTTCTTCAGTCTGGCAAAGCTATTTCAGGATAGGTTGAGCAAAGGACTTCGCTGAGCTGCAACAGGGGTGCCCGCTCATCAATGAAATTCAGCATGCAGGAATGTCCCTGGGGATTATAGCCGTCACTAAGTCCGTTAGGGCCAGACGGCGAAGCCATCTGGCCGCACGCTGAGCAATCGGATGCTACTCGGGGTCCTAGCCTAGATGGCTCAAGCTATATTTCTAGAACTGCGTAAGTTGCTCCTGTAGGAATCCCGCCATGGTCAGCAATCGATTTGCCTGGGCTTCTTGCAGGGCAGCTCGACTTTGTTCGAGGTCTAGGAAAGCAATTTGCAGCTCAGGATTATTACGGTAGGCCAGCTCAAGCGCTTCGCTGAGCGTAATCGTTTGGGTGGCCACAATTGCCACCTCTTCTGGTTGCGTTGGGATGGTAAGTGGGTTAGGAGCTGGCTCCAGATACTGCAGTTGGTCAAGCCCGATTGCTTGAGAGGGTGGGGTGGTTGCAGTAAGGGCGTCGTGTCCTTGGCGTGCTGGATGACTTGAGGCGCTGACTTGTAGCGCCTCACCACTGGTCCTAGAAAGCGGTTTTGAGTTTGAGGTGTGCTGGTGGATAACCGTATCGGCTCTGGTCGCGGCGGGCAATCCCAATAAACTTACATTGGGTAGGGCAATCGCCATACTCAGCCTAAGATATGCAAGCCAGGTGTGAGGCATTTTTTTCGGCCTATTACTTCTTCATAAGACGGGATCGGAGCAGGCTTGGATTAAACCCTCGATACCTTCGACGGGCAGAATAGGCGTTTTCAGAACGGTACTGACCGACTCAACGCTGACATCATCTAAAAACAACCATTTTTGTGGGTTGTCAGGTTCTGTGGGCTTGAGCATGATGGTTGGGACCAAAATGACATCGCCTAAAGGGCGATCGCGCAACTGCAACTGCAAGTCATGGCCTGTGAGTAGTCCTGTGACCGTAATTGCTTGCCCCCAATAGTCGCTGTTGATAGCGACCATCTCAATGGTCAAATTTGCAACCTGATTGAGCCGCTTTAGAATTGGCTGAAATGCATACTCGACGGCGTTGCCGACTATCCAGGTAACACGATAGGGATGTGGCAGGGCTGATGGTAAGGCTGGAGCTGCTGCTTCAAATGCTGTCAGGAATTGGCGGATCGAGCCGACCCCATTGCCCAATTGGGGATAGTTTTCGTACGCTGCCGCTGTTGGTAAAGGACGTCGGGCAATTAAAAACCATTCGTCGGCTAACCAGGTAAACGTTGTTCCCAACTGGGAGCGAAATTCTGTCTGCAAAGAGGTCACTTGGTCAATGACCTCCTGGGCTTTGCCTGGGGTTACGGGGATCAGTTCATCCTGCTCGGGACGGAACCGGGTGAGCCCAACCGGAACGACAGCGGCTGAAATGACTGCCGGTGTATCACCCTGATGGAATCGGGCCAAATCTCGCAAGGTTTGAGTGAGATGGAGGCCATCATTAATGCCAGGACACACCACCACCTGAGCATGAATTTGAAGGCGATGATCTTGAAACCAGGCAAGCTGCTGCAGAAGTTCACCAGCACGAGGATTCTTTAGGAGCCGCGATCGCACCTCGGGTTCCGTGGCATGGACGGACACAAACAGCGGCGATAATCGCAACTGGGCAATGCGATCCCACTCTGACTGAGTGAGATTAGTCAGGGTCAGGTAGCTGCCATACAAGAAGCTTAGGCGATAGTCATCGTCCTTGAGGTAAAGCGTCTCACGCTTACCCGGGGGCTGCTGATCAATAAAGCAAAACGGACAACGATTATTGCACTGGATCAGTCCGTCAAACAGGGCTGTCTCAAACTCGAGACCTAGCTCATCGTCGTATTCCTTCTCAAGCTCAACGACATGGGTTGTCCCCTGGGTGTCCAAGATTTCCAGCGTCAGATCCTCATCCGCACACAGAAAGCGGTAGTCAATCAGATCCCGCGGTGCTTGACCGTTGATGCTGACGAGGCGATCGCCGGGTTCAAACCCAAGTTCTGCCGCGATCGATTCCGGCATGACCCGTGTTACGACAGCTGGCTGGCTCGATGACTTCCCCATCATGTTTCCTCATCCCCAAACCCCATCATGCCGCATGCATCAAATATTCAACATGCGCCCAGACAAGATGGCCCACAGAAGCGCGATCCCCAACCCAATGCGATAGAACACAAACACCCAAGTCGTATAGCGTTTCAGGAAGCGAATGAGCCAATAAATCGCTAGATAGGAAGAGATAATCGAAGCCAAAACACCCGCTACGATCGCCGTTATGCTCACGGGGGACTGTGGTTCAAACAGCTCATTAATCTCCGCCAGTCCCGAAATCAAGATCGCCGGGATTCCCATCAGCAGTGAAAACCGGGCTGCCGTTTCGCGATTCAGCCCCATGAACAGTCCAGCGGTAATGGTCGAACCGGAGCGCGAGACACCTGGGATCAGGGCTAGCGCCTGAGCCAACCCCATACCAACGCCGTCCCAAAGACCCACTGCGTCGTAGCCCCGCTTGCGCGTACCAATCACCTCTGCCAGTCCCAAAAAGATGGCGAGGCCAATGGATGTGATGCCAATTACCAAGGGACTGCGGGCAAACGTGTCGTAGGTCTCGCGGAGACCAAACTTAACAATTAATCCAAAGATGACAATCGGCACCGTTCCGATGAGAATCCCAATCCCCATGCGGAAATCAGGCGCGTGGTAATCGCGTTGGGCGATCGCTTGCCACATGCCGACTAAAAGCTGCTGTATATCATGCCAAAAGTACCCTACAATCGCGACGATACTTCCCAACTGAACAATTGCAGTGAACGTCACACCAGGGTCGCCCCAGCCCAAAACAACGGGCACAATCTTGACGTGGGCTGTACTACTGATGGGCAAAAATTCTGTTAGCCCCTGAACAATGCCAATTACAATGGCCTCCACCAATGATATCGACTCAGTCGACTCAACACTCAGCACCAGCGGTGTGATGAATGCATCCACAGTCAAGCTCTCCAAATAAAAATAAACAACATAGAAGAAAGACAACACCCACAGTGTGGCACGCGCTATCGCACCCTGAGGCGGGATGCCCTATCAAGGGATCTCATGTTATGTTAAGAACTGTTAAGAAGCTGAGAAAACAGTTGTCCTCTTTTAGTCCTTCCCCTGACTTTCCAAGCGGGTTTGAATCCTCGCTAGACAAGTCTTCGCTCCCGTCATCGTCGGTCAGGCAACCTCTGAAAATATTGGTGGCATCTATTTTTTTAGTTGTTGTTCCGGTATTTTTTCAGGCACCCTTGGTGCGATCGCTGCCTTGGCTCAGCCTAACACTCACAGGCACCTGGCTTATGGCAGGTGTGAGCCTGATCGTGCGCAGTAATAGTCGTCTGTGGGGCGACTTGCTAGTGGGGTTTACCTGGACTTGGTTGGCGGGATCTATTTATTGGGGCTGGTTTCGTTCGGAGCCTTTCATTCATCTGCCGATTGAAGCACTTGGCATTCCGGTGGTGTTGATCTTGCTGGTTCGGGGCAAGGGACGCATCGGTAGTTACTTTTACTTAGGCTCCCTGCTGGGAACAGCGGTGACTGATCTGTACATTTACTGGACTGACCTTCTACCGCTCTGGCGGCAGGTAATGCAGGTTGATTCCGAGTTGGTTCCGGTGCTTCTGAGGCAGGCAGCTGCAACCCTACAGAATCCGGTCGCTGTTACGCAGGCACTCGCACTGGCTGTGGCGTTGTTGATCATCGGTACGCTACCGCTGAAATCTAAGCAACCCTGTTGGTGGGCCTTCAGTGGTGCGGTCCTGAGCACTTTGATAGTGGATGTATTATTCCTGACCAGTATTCTCTTGGTGTGATGAGTGCTGATGATTGTTCCACAGGTTCATAGAAAAATTAAAAAGAAGCATGGGCAAGGCTTATTTGGCATAATGGCCTAAGTAAACATGAACCGCTTCATAATTTGTGCGCTATGTTTTTTCGTAGCTCACAGCGCCTGCGATGTATCGTTTTGTGAGCTTCTAGACTTGGTTTTTGCAGCTCAAAATACAGTGACTGAACAAAAAGGGCCGTATGTGGTGCTTCACACGGAATCTGGCAGTCGTCAGTTGTCCTTGGCGGGGAGTAATTGCTGGACGGTAGGTCGTAGCGATGACAACAATTTGGTGCTGCCAGATCGGTGGATCTCCCGCAACCATGCCATGATTCAGATCATGGATTCGGGCGAGTTCTATCTCATTGATCTAGGTAGTCGGAATGGCTCTTTCGTGAATGGTCGGCGAGTCAGTGTGCCAGTAACTTTGCGGGATGGCGATCGCCTAACGTTTGGTCAAACTGAGCTGCGATTCTACAGTCCGGTTCACCGTAAAGAGATGCCTGCTAACCCCAAGAAGGCGGATGATTCAAACGACTCGTTGGCTACTGCAACGCTTCATTTGCGCCGTTTGATATCGGTGGTGGTAGTAGATATTCGTGACTTCACGGTTCTGACCCGACAAATTGACGAAAAAGTCCTATCGGAATCTATCGGTACCTGGTTTCGGCGGGCTGGTGACATTATTGGTGAGCATGGTAGCTGGGTCGATAAGTACATTGGTGATGCGGTGATGGCCGTGTGGATTCATGGTTCCGAAGGCGTGGAGTCTGGCGAAATGTTGCAAATTGTGCAGGCCGTCAACGTGCTGGCCCGGATGACCAGCGAGCTCCATAAGAAATTCCCCCTGCCTTTCCCGCTGCGAATTGGGGCCGGACTTAACACCGGCTATGCCATGGTAGGTAATGCGGGTACCGGCGATCGCCCTGATTACACAGCTATTGGTGATACTGTCAATGCTGCCTTCCGGTTTGAATCTTCAACGAAGCAGCTGGGTCTGGATATGGCTATTGGTGACACCACTTATCAGTATTTAGCCGCGATGGAAACTGCAGACGCACTCTTCAAGCGCTACGCTGTCAACATGAAAGGCTATGAAACTCCCATCGTCACCTACGCAACGACCTTCTCAGACCTCGAGCGCTTTATTCAGCTACAAGGATGATAGGCTCTAATAAATGCTGTGTGAATTCTTCCGAATTTAACGAGAGGACTGAGTCGATGAAACGTCTGTTGTTATGCCTAGTGGTGATGCTGGGAATGTTGGTGAGCAGCTGGTTTGGTATGGGTGTTGATCCCGCTATAGCTGCATCGCTGACAGGTCCTTCCTGGAATACGCCTCTTCTAGCAGAGGATCTACGCAATGCGGTTGATGACAAGTTGAGCACCGAGTATGGCTCTAAGCTTGATCTCAA
>JBCBJE010000111.1:0-9846 GCA_038523735.1 Cyanobacteria bacterium J06626_18
CCGATTTGATGACACGTCAATACCATTCACTTCAACTGCAGTGGCGGCTTCGCTGCCAATAAACACCCTCGTATCACCTGGATCGGTGTCGAAATTGATGCCTCCGATCACGAAGTCTTGGCCGCCCGCAACGGGTGCTCGCCACGGATAGATGTCGTAGGCGGTTGAACCGGTCAACCCCGGTTCGTTGGGGATGGCCACCGTGAGCTGACCGCCACCATCGAAGTCGAGGCCGACAATGGCCCCTCCCGGCCCTGTGATGACATCCAAGCCATCCGCGACTGTGTTTTCGGAAATATCGTCGCCGGGGTTCGGAACGGTAATGTTAGCCGCGTTGTTTAGATTGACAATCTCCTCAACCTGCTGGCCATCGGGGGATAGCTCGACACTAAACAGCTTGCCACCCAGTTTTTGCGCTAAGAGATTTCCCTGCAACTGACCATCAAAGGCGGTTGCCCGATATTCGATCAGGCCATTGGTTGACCCCTTGAAGGTGCCAATCGGCGCTGTGTATCCTTCAGCCGGCAAATCAACCGGACTGTCGAAGTAAATGTTCTCTCTAGGATCTGTCCGGCCTCGGCTGCGGTTTGGTTGGCCATAGTAGGCCCCTTCGGTAATCAGATTCAATTCCTCCTGTTGCTCCGAGCCAAAGGGTTCTTGAGTGTAGGCACCGGTTGAGACATCGCCAAACCCACCGTTGGCGTTATTATCGGTGGCATAAAGGAAGCCCTGAGTGGTGAATTCTACGTCGTACGGGTTGCGAAACCCACTGGCATAGATTTCAACATCGCCCGATACCACTTCGACATAGCCGCCCCAAAACTGGCTCGTGGCTGGATCAAACGGTAAATCATTCGGTGGGTTAAAGATTTCGGGCGGTAGACTGTCCAAGAACTCTGGAGGAACAGGCTGGATCAGATCCTCCGGTCCAATCAGGGCGTATTCAATGTTGCCATCGAAATCAGGGTCGGTGATGTCCGCTTTCAGGATGGCCGTTGTGAAGGGCGATTCATCAATGCCGCCAATCTCAGTATCGGCAACCCCGGCGTTGGTATTGCTCCCAGAGGTGATGTAAAGGTCGCCGTTATTGTCGAATTCCAGACCGTTCACACCATGATCGTGATTCGAAACCCCAATCCCTGTGACTAACGGAGTAATTTCCCAGGTGCCGTTGACCTTCTGCAGCGTTGAGACCTGACCGCTGTACGGCGAGAATTCCGTTGCGGGGAAAGCACTGCCGCCATTGGCCCGGTGGTTACTGTGCGACACATAAATAATGGGCTCGGTGTCATAGGGGTTGAAGGCAATGCCCGTGGTGTCTTTGTTTTCGAGCGTGTTGACGACATCAATCACTTCCTCACTGACGACGTTGTAGTTATCATCCAGTTCGTAGGCGATGATGAACCCTTTCAACGTTGAGACATAGAGCCGGCCATCGGGGCCAAAGGCACCGGAGGTGGGTCCGCCTGACCCATCGGGGAAGCTTTCTGTGATCAGTTTTTTGTTGAAGCTGATTTCGCCCACATTGTTGTCGATGATATTGACTGCCACGCTCTCGGCGATTGTGATGGCCTCATAGTTAGAGCCTGCTGGACCCGTGACGGTATGGTCAATCGTCGCGGTATGGAGTCCTTCTTCGATCGCATCATTGACCGCTGAAACCGTCACGGTTTGGGGCTGATTCCAGTTAGTCGAGTCGAAGTCGAGGCTCGTAACGCTGGGGCTGATCTGCGCGTTATCAAAATCGAGATCGATGGTGACGGTGCCTGCCGTGGGAGGCGCCGTCAACGCCACTGTATAGGTATCCACCGTCTGGCCGTCTTCTGAAACCGTGGTTTCAGGATCCTCCACTGGGCTCTCTTGAATCAAGACACCGGGTTCGTCTAGGGGCACGATTTCCAGCGCTGCGATGGTGGCCTCATTCAGACTCGCATTGAAATCAATATCGAGGCTGCCATCCAATACGTTGGTGATGATGGTGGTGTCCTTGTCTGGCCCTTGAATGATCTTGGCGGTGTTTTGACCATCCAGAAAGGCATTTCTAATTTCGTTGTAGATGTCGAGATCATCATAGTAGGACTCCCCTTCGACTGTGATATCAAACACCCGCTGTCCGGGGCTAGGAGAATCCCAATCCACAATGTGAGCATTCAGAACATAAAATCCGTTGTCAACGGGAATGCTGTATGAGAAGTTGCCACCCTCGCGTTGGGTCTGATAGAGGGCATCGAACTTCGTGCCAGCAATGCCCTGACCGCTAGATACGCTCTCAACTTGGCCACCGCTGAAGAACGTATCGGCTTGGAACAGGTTGCCTTCATCGTCGTAAACCTCGCCACCGCCAGCGTTAATCCGAATCGCACCGTCATCTGCTTGGGGCGTCACCACGGTAGCGGTAAAGGTAGTTGCCGTTGAGCTGTCGTCGGTGTCAGTAGCGGTGACGGTGATATCAGCTGCCCCCGTACCGTTGGCGGCATAGTCGAGGGTGAGGTTGCCGCCAGCGATCGCCGTTCCCACCAAACCAGGATCGCTATTCTCCGTCACAACGTACTGCAGGGCATTATCGGCATCCTGGTTATCCTCAAAGGCTGCAAACAAATCGACAACACTGTCGCTGGCCCCTTCTAAAACCACAATGTCGGCAATGCCATAGGTAAATGCCGTTTGGGGCGGATCGCTAACTGTAAGGTCGAGATCAAACTGCTGCGGAGCCAGAGGATTACCGCTGGTATCCAGAACCTGATCGGCCAGAATATTGAGGGTGTAGGTGCCAGTATCGGCGAATTCCCATCCCCCAGCCGGAGCCGCGATCGCATAGGTTGCTGTGGCAGATTCGCTGTCCTCAGGCGGATTCGCGCCGATGAAGGTCACCGCTAAAGGGCTGCCATCCGGCGCAGTTACCTGAATGTCTTCACTATCGAAGGTGTCTGACTCAAGGGCCACGTTATCGCTGTAGTCGATCGTGAACAACGCTTCTTCGGCCCCCAGCAGTGGCTCTGTTGTTGGTGAGCTGAGAATCGCTTCCGGCGCGGTCTCGTCGGGTTCAACAGCTGTCAACTCTAGGTAATTAAAGTTGAATCCGCCGGTATTCATATCGATGCGAAGTTCCTGATCGCCAGGATTGATGGTCACGCCTGGAACCACCACATCCTGCCAGGACTGGAATCCTCCCGTGCTATCAAAATTAGCCGTGTATTCTTGCCCACCCACCGTCAGAGTGAAACTCTTATCGTTCTTGGTAGTGGCAACTCTGACCGCAATGTCGTACGTGCCTGGAGCAACGCCACTCAGGTCATAGGTGAGAAATTCGCCCGCCTTAATCCAGCCGACGTTAAATCCACCCCCAACATCTTGAGTGGTCTGGATATCGACGGGTTCATCCGGGCGAAAGGCCCCGCCCTGGTTGACGGCATTTGAGTCAAAAAACTCGACCCCATTCGTACCCGCTTGGTAGTCTTCGGCTTCAATGCGAATTGTATCGCCGGGTTGCGGGGGAACAACCTCATTCACGGTTACTGTGAAGGTGGTATCGACAAAGAGGCCACCCGTGTCGGTCGCTCGCACGGTGATATCCGCCGTGCCAGTACCGGTCGCCGCATAGTCAAGGGTTAATTCGCCGGTTGCGGGGGCGATCGCGGGCGATGCTGCAAACAGGGCTGGATTGCTATTGGCAATGACCTCGTACGTCAGAGCAGCATCCGGATCTTCTACGTCGGCAAAGGCGTCGAATAAGGAAATCAGTGTGTTAGCGGCTCCTTCGTTCACAGTGACGTTAGCAATGCCATCGGTCGTAGGTGCTGTATTAGCAGCCGGCTCATTCACCATAACCGTGAAGGTCGTCTCCTCAAACAGGTCGCCGGTATCGGTGGCCCGCACCGTGATATCTGCCGTGCCAGTACCCGTTACCGCATAGTCGAGGGTCAACTCACCCGTCACGGGGTCGATCACGGGCAGCGTCGCAAACAAAGCCTCATTCGTGTTGCCCACCACCTCATAGGTCAGGGCAGTATCCGGGTCTTGCGCATCTTCGAAGGCATCAAATAAGGGAATGACCGTGTTGGCAGCTCCCTCAATAACCGTCACATCGGCAATACCATCGGTTGTCGGAGCTGTATTCACAATCGGCCCCGCGGGTACCAAGTCCAGATAATTGAAGTTGAACCCGTTGGTATTCATATCTATACGGAGTACTTGATCACTAGGATTGATGGTTACCCCCGGAACCACCACATCCTGCCAGGACTGAAAGCCTCCTGTGCTATTGAAGTTGGCGATGTAGTCTTGCCCGCCCACAGTTAGGGTAAAGCTCTTGTTATTCTGACTGGCTGCGACTCTGACGGTAATGTCGTACATGCCAGGAGCCACACCCGTGAGGTCATAGGTGAGGAATTCACCGGACTTGATCCAGCCTACGTTAAAGCCGCCACCGACATCCTGGGTGGTTTCGATATCAACGGGCTCACCAGGGCGAAAGTCGCCCCCTTGGTTGGCCCCATTGGTATCAAAAAACTCGACGCCATTGGTTCCAGCTCGGTAATCTTCGGCTTCAATGCGGATGACGCCATCCGGTAGTGGCGGTGCAGACTCATCCACCGTCACCGTAAAGGTCGTCGCCACAAAAAGAGCGCCGGTATCGGTGGCTCGTACAGTGATATCAGTTGTCCCTGTTCCCGTAGCGGCATAGTCGAGGGTCAGCTCACCAGTTCCTGGATCAATAGCAGGAGGCGTCGCAAATAGAGCGGCATTGGTGTTGCCAACCACCTCGTAGGTCAGCGCAGTATCCGGATCTTGCGCATCATTGAAGGCATCAAACAGTGAAATAACGGTGTCAGCGGCGTCTTCGATGACGGTTACATCGGCAATGCCGCTGGTGGTTGGGGTGGTGTTAGCATCCGGGTCGCTGACAGTCACCGCAAAGGTCGTCGCCACCGGTAGCCCTTCAGCATCAGTCGCAGTGACCGTGATGTCGCTAGTACCAATGCCCGTAGCTGCATAGTCCAAAGTCAAGGTACCGGCGACAGCGTCAATGTTGACCGTATCAAACAGCCCTGTGTTGGTGTTGTCCGTAACTTCGTAGAGCAGGTCAGGATCCGGCGTCTCTAAATCAGCGAAGGCGTCGAATAGATTGATGACGGTATTAGCAGCTCCTTCCGTTACCGTTACGTCATCAATGCCACTGGTGATAGGCGCTGTGTTCGTAACGCCGGCATCAGTATGCTCCAGATACACTGGCTCAGTGACAGGCCCCAATGGCATTTCATTCGCATCAATTACCGAGGCCACCAGAGCAATGGGTAGGGTGTCATCGCCGGCGAAAGCACCGACAGTGCCCGGTGCGCCAAAATCAAACAGTGCCGTAATGTCTTGGACGGTGCCATCCAGCGGGACATCAACAGTCTGCACCTCAACGGCATGATTGGCTGGAAAGGCGGAACCGGCCAACTGCGCTGCCAAATCGATGGGGATGCCATCCGGGTCAATGTGGGCAAAGGGTTGAACAATCCCTTTCATGAGCACGACTCGGGCCATATCGCCCGCTTCGCCCGACACTAGCATTTGGATATTGCTTTGTGAGTAGGATCCAGTCCCGCCAGCGTCGATGCCGTTGACCGTGAGGGTTGCCTGCTTAGCGGGGCTGTCCTGATCCACAACTGCCACGCTGCCACCCTGTGAGTCATCGCCCATGAGTTCGCCAACGGCAGTGGTTCCATCGGTAAACAGCACATGCACTTGGGTGTTAATTAACTCTGCTCCCGAAATCCCACCGAGATCCCAGTTGCCTAAGAGGGGTGAATTGTCGTTGATGTCAACCGGTTTCTTGGGTAATCCAACGATGGAGTTAGGATCGGCATCAACGCCAAATTGGATAACTTCGCCAGGGTCATAACCGTTGTCGGTATCGGGGTCGAAGGTTAACAGCATGCCTTCGTAACCATCAGCGCCCCCGACTCCAAAAAACGGCACCAGCGCCTCACCATTACCCGGTTCGAAGGCACCAGTGCCACCCGTACTCTTAAACGAGAGACCGCGAAAAGCGCTATCGCCCGCGAGACCCACTGGGTCAAACACGGCATCGGGAATAATCGCGTCCGTAATGTCAAAGTAGATAGCGGCAATTCGCTTGTCCCCGGTGTTTTCAACCGTGAATGAGCCTTTGTTAAAGGTGGAGGACTGCAGATTACCCCCAGGCTTGACGGTGACTTTCAAGGCACCCGTCCGGGTGGGATCCTCAGGGTCAACGGGCGCAATGCCGGCAAATGCCTCATCAACCGCCAGCGTATGTGGGTAGTTTGCCAGGGTATCAGCATCAAATGCCAGAACTGGGGTAAGCGAGCCTGCTTGGTAATCCAAGTTCCAGTTGCCTCGGCTGGGGTGACCTACTGGGGTTGAGGAAGCGGCGATCGCAACCCCAGTTCTGGCGTGCAGTTGCTGGACAAATGCTTGCCCGTGCGGTCCTTCGGCAACATGGCAGCCATAAAGCAGTAGCCGCGCATCGTCAGCTAGGAATTGCGACCACTGTCCGAGCATCGCAGCATAGTGGTGCAAATTATCACGCTGCAGTGTTGTAGACCCCAATTTCAGCGCAGCCAAACTTCCATGAGAAACAATATGGAGACTTTCAACGTTGGCAAACTCAGACAGCCAATGCGTAATTTGCGCTACGCCATCCCGATCAGCAGCTAAAACGAACCCTTGGTATCCCGGTAGAAGACCACTTAGCAACGTTTCATAGGCTTCAACCGTTGGGTCAATAAAAACCAGGTTTACTGGATCTGGTGCAAAATCGCTGGTAGATGCCCCAAAACACCCAGACAGACGTGATTCTAGGGAGATTACAGGCTCAAGACTGACAGGGTTGAGGGGGCTTAAAGTTCTCATATTCGGAGACTCCTAAAGGCTCGATTCTCAAAAAAGTAAAGAATTACTGGACCGTAAAAATTTCCAAGCAGCACCACTAGGAGGGCTCAAAGCTCCCCCAGTGGATTAGTGAACTCGCGAGAGGGCGATTTGTAGGCCATGCAGCCTATCAAGAAGCTGCTCTACCAAAGCGGCAGCATGCCAACAAAGCGTCGGGTGATCTCAGCGAGTACGCCAGAAATAGTGGGCGTGCAGATTACTTGTGTGCCAAACCGTGCAGGAATATACAGGCGATCGCCGCGTGTACCTTTGAAACTTCTTAACCAGGGTTCACAACGCCCAGACCATCCCGAGCACTTACTAGCAGTCGGTATCAACCAACTACCCAGTTAGCCCTAAAGATTGACTAATACTCGGTGTGTCCGTGCTGATGATAATCTACGTAATCTGGACGAGAACTCGGAACCGCTTACCGAGAAACTTCATTGAACCTTTAAGTGAAACAACGTAGTTTTTACTTTTTCCGGATACTTCTCTGTAAAGAAATCATGAAGCCGCATCAGAACTTCACATAGCCAGCATCGCTTACTCACTAATTTTTGTTGTCAATCTGACTTGGCATGGCAATCTTCTTCTGTATCTGTATTCAGCTCAGAGCAGACTCTTGGGCCTTTGAGATGCTTCGTGCAAAGCGTAATTGCCATTCTCAAAATTGCTTTTCCCCATTAATAGCTTTTCGGAAAATACAGTTGTTGTTTCAAAAAAGTGAGTAACTTCACTTAGACGACTGGTAACAGTCGTCCAGGCAAGAAAGGGTATGCAGAAACTGAGGACTCATTCCTCTTTCACTAGATGGTAAGAACAGGGTTGCTGAGGCGTAGCTACAGGTACTCTCGCAGTCTGAATGGCTTGATTGTACGGTTTCGCCTCCACCACACCACAGAGGGAGCCCTCAACTGGAATTCTCACACCAGTCGTTCTTCAGCCATCAATAAAATCAGCACAGTGCTTCGTATTAAAGAGCCGTGTCCGGATGCCGCGCTATCGCAAAACACGATTCATAAGATTTGCTGGATTTCATCCAGGTTTGGCCGTGGAGTCCCTTCACGTATGATTGAAATTACAGCAAACACGCTTCCTTAAGAAAGCCTACTTATCATCATAGAATCTAGATCGTGAACATCGCGGCGTTTTGCAACAAAGAGGATATGCTTCTATACGTTTCATAACATTCCTGATAATGTGGCTGCTTTCCGTCTGATCATCCTCAAAAATCAGCGCCACTCACTACAGCTGCTGAAACCTGAAGTTTGGCAGCCGCGATCGCGCGTGCACATCGCATTGAATCAGGATCACCCGCAAAAATCTTGCGGTTTAGCGTGTGGGCCACAGAGAGCATCTCAGGATCCGGTAGCCACGGAAATACAACAACATCATTCGGTTTAGAAAAAGTCGATATCAGTTGTTTTAAGGAGATTTCCTTTAGGGCAGTCTCACGCAGGATCAGTACACTATCCGCTTTTTCAACAATCCAATCATGGTCCCAATCGTCGGATGTCACTGCCAAGATCAAACTGGCATGTGGAATACGTGAAAAGAACTTGGGAGAGGCTGTATCACCACAGAATAGTAAATGTTGCGAGTTTAAGTGATACCAGCCTGGAAACAGTTGACTGTCAGAGTCGACAGACTTCGTAAGCAAGTCTATCGTTTGAGGATTTGGAGGTAACTGTACATTCGACTGCGTTACGGATTTGGGGATAACCGCAATAATTTCGGCTGTTTTAGTCGCAGGACCTAATCGTTCCTGATTACGTTCGGAAGTTTGAGGGGGGGACGAGGCGCTACCTACAGGTGCAGCATCCCGTAATTTAGAGGATAGGCTTTCCGTCGCATTTTTTTCTGATTTGATCACCTGATGCAGGTCTTTATAAGTAATCTTCTCGCCTCGCTCAGCCCGTTCGATAAATTCCTCACGAATAGATTGAGGGGTGGACGGAGCCGCCAGCAAATATAGCGCCGAGGTAGCAATATCGATTTGTGCGAAACTTGCGCTTTCGCGAAACGCTTCATAAACACCAATAAAGTTATAGGCTGTTCGTCGACTCCAGCCAAATTCATCCTTTAGCCAAGATTCGAACTGGCCATGCTTTAACTGAGCACGGACCTCTACTAACCGCTGACCAATCTCCCAAATATCTTGTGCGGATCGTCGCAAACGCTCTCGGATCTCTCCCGTTTTCTGCTGAACGATCTGTCGCTGAGCAGAAGGAAGCATCTGATAATTAAAGTAGATTGCCGCGTCTTCCTGTTTTTCTAACTTATCCACCGTCAACAAACCCAACTGAACTTTTTAACTGATGACCCTAAGCGAAACAAACTGACTCTCTAAACACCCTATATATCCTAGTCCATGCGACATATGCACCTTTCTATCAAAAGGAAGACAATAGGACACTAAGATCTATGCTTATCGTAGCTGTTTCCATTCTCAAAAGTCACGTCACTGAACAAAAAAAATCAAAATGTCAGCTATCGGCTAGACATTGATGGGTCCTCTCACGCACGAGAGGCTGTTTCACCGTTCGCTTGGTAGGAATGCTTGTGGCAAGAGTGATGCGTAAAAGGCTGCTTGGCCAGATTCCTTAGCCGGGGCGTTTGTTCCTGATTGCTTGGGCCTCTGTCATCAAGATTGATACTATTGACCCCTCTCCTTCCTTGCACTGTTTGATGGGTCATAGTATTGGCACGCCTGGGCTTCTGACCAGTAGAGTATAGAAAGCAACCATGAGAAAAGTATGTCAGGTGGTGAATCTGCTGATCGGGCATTAAGCATTCTGCCGAACCTACCTTGGCTTGTTTGTAGCATGTGCGATCGTACTCCAGTAGCTGAAACCATATTATTGAAGTGATGTCTATACCTTTTCTCTTGTGAAAATGTGGAATTTTGGTTGTTAGTCTTGAATGTAGAAATAGTTGATGTAATCG
>JBCBJE010000112.1:0-9842 GCA_038523735.1 Cyanobacteria bacterium J06626_18
CCTCGTCCGAAGAAGTCCGCACCCCCCACAACAGATTTGCAAAGGTCTCCACTCGGAAGCGTAAACACAGCGCCGACAGAAATATCGTCCTCGAAGTCATTACAGCCCTCCTGCAGTTCTTGGTGCAGGCGCTCGGATGCATAGTCGGTGTAGGCTGTTTTTCCTGGGTTGGTAAACATCATGGCAAGCAATCCCACCAACAAACCCCCTGCAGCAAACTGGACAGACCTTTTCTGAACAAATGCGCGAAGTCTAGAAGAAACGTGCTTGGTAGCAAGAGCCATAGATTTCTTGAAGGTAGATTAGATGAACTCAAGGCAATTTTGAATACAGCTTTCACGTGAGACATTTCGCAGCGACAAGGATAAATAGGCATGATCAAAATTTATCGATATGTATGTTCAGTTGCCCCTACAGAACTCTCTCTATAACTAGAAAGCTGCGATCTACCTGAAGGGTATGAGTGCTGCTGGTTAGTTAGTTCATGCCCCGACTCATGAAGCGCGTTATGGTTGACCGCGATCGCCCTCAGAAGCCTCGCGCCCAGCAGCTTTCGGCCCCATCGTCTGTCCCCATACCCAAAATCCCAAAAGTTCTGTACGCAGAGGATACTTAGCCTAAACTTCATGCGATCGCTCGTTCAATTCCTTTTTGATGAACTTAGCCGCGGAATCTTTTCCGGAATCGATATTTGGGGCACTGTAGACACATACCAGTGCAGCAAGCACGCGCGATAGTATACAGAACCCGCTACATTAAGCCGCCCCCGGTGCCTCGTGCACTGGGGGTTATTAATTGGGTGGAAGGGTGGGGGAGTGATGGAGTGGAAGGGTAGTGGGTAGTGAGTGGTAGCTCAAAGGAGCAAAGAGGGAAAGGGTCAGTCACGTGACCCATGACCAATTACCGATTACCAAGAACCAAGAACCAAGAACCGAGAACGAAAAACGTCCTATTCCCTGAAACTACGTGAAAACACTTGACTTTCAGCAAGACCTGAATTTAGCTGAATTTTTCCCCATGGTGGCTGCAAAGCGAGTGGGCCATCATAAAAACATCCTGTAGACTCGCGTGTGCTCCTTGAGCACTGGTCGGGCTGAACCCTCTGGGAAGAGGACTTCGGCCCGACTTTTTGTATGTTTGCGCATAAACGCCGCGTGATTCCCTACAAACAATGCGCGGTAGGCTATGGACAGGGGCTGAGGTTTGCTGAGCGCGATCGCCCCCAGTCCGCTACGATAGTTGTCCGCCGATCATCAATTCAGGTGTTATGACCGCAACTGCTATCACTCGGCACTACCAAAAAGTGCTGGACCTCCAAACTCGAGGCAAGTCGCTGCAACGTTTTACTCAGCAAGTTCAAGCGATCGTGAGCGAGTCTGGCATTGCAACGGGCCTCTGCACAGTATTTATCCGCCATACCTCAGCCAGTTTGATTATTCAGGAAAATGCCGACCCAGACGTGCTGGTAGATTTGGAGAGCTTCTTGGCGAAACTGGTGCCTGAAAATGCCTACTACGTCCACAGTACGGAGGGGCCAGACGACATGCCCGCCCATATCCGTTCTGTGCTCACCCATACGTCGGAGAACATTCCGGTTATGAATGGACGGCTAGTGCTGGGTACTTGGCAGGGCATTTACCTATGGGAGCACCGGGCTCAGAGTCACCATCGGGAAGTGGTTGTGCATGTGGTGGGTAGCTAAGCAATGACTGAAGCGACTGACGCTGTTGCTGGGTTTGCTGCGATTCCCACGCCGCCCCCCAACTTTCGCTCTGGGTTTGTGGGGATTGTCGGGCGGCCCAACGTAGGCAAGTCCACCCTGATGAATTATCTGATTGGGCAAAAGGTTGCTATCACCTCGCCAATTGCTCAAACGACCCGTAATCGCCTGCGCGGCATCCTCACAAACGACGAAGCGCAGATTATTTTTGTGGATACGCCTGGCATTCACAAGCCGCATCATGAACTGGGAAAAGTGCTGGTACACAATGCGCGGACGGCGATCGCCTCGGTGGATCTGGTCCTGTTTGTAGTCGATGGCTCGGTGTCTGCCGGACGCGGCGATCAGTTTATTGCCGATCTCTTAGCTCGACAGCAAACTCCGGTCTTTTTGGGCATGAATAAAATTGACCTGCGATCGCCCGACACCGCTGCCGACATTACGGTGAGCTATCAAGCGATGGCTGCGGAACATCAGTGGCCCGTCTGCGAGTTTTCTGCGGCAACAGGGGATCACCTTTCTGAATTACAAGCTCAGCTAATTCAGGGTATGGAGGTTGGCCCCTACTATTACCCGCCCAATCTCATCACTGACCAGCCTGAGCGCTTCATCATGGGCGAACTAATTCGAGAGCAGATTCTGTACCACACCCGTGAGGAAGTGCCACACTCAGTCGCGATCGCGATCGACCGGGTAGAAGAAGATACAACGATTACCCGCATCCTGGCTACCATCCACGTCGAACGTGACTCCCAGAAAGGTATCCTCATCGGCAAACGTGGCAGCATGCTCAAAACCATCGGCACCGCTGCCCGCGAGCAAATGCAAAAGCTCATCACCGGCAAAGTCTATTTGGAACTCTTCGTCAAAGTCGAACCGAAGTGGCGACAGTCCCGTATGCGGCTCGCTGAACTGGGGTATGAGCGGGAGGAGTAAGGGAGAGTGGGAGAGTGGGAAGATAATGATTTTTCGACGAAGAATCGACTTTCATGAAGATCTTTTTACCTCTCCAGGATTTCATCACCCCATCACTCTCCCAGCTCACTCGTAAGCAACATCGAAATCGCCGTACGCCAAACGACGTAGCCACGCTCGTTAAGGTGCAGGCCATCGGTGGTGAGATCAGGGCGGAGGAGTCCTTCACCATTGGCAAATAGGATTTGTAGGTCCAAATAGTGGACATTGTGTGTTTCCGCAACGGTCGCGATCGCTTCGTTCACCGCCTGAATCCGACCATTGGGGAGCAGCAAGAGGCGATCGCGGCCCTCCCAAGTGGCGTTTTCAGCCGCATGGGGCAGAATCGACTGCACCACAATATCAGCGTTCGGATGCTGTTTTTTGAGATATAGAACCGATTGCTCAACATTTTGAACGACCTCACTCTCAGGTTTACCCGCGATTAGGTCATTGATGCCAATCATCAGAAACACGGTTTCGACCTGAGCATCGTCCAAGGCATCAAGCCGCTGCAGCAGCGTACCCGAATTTTCTCCCGAGATGGCTTGGTTAATCCAGGTACGACGTCCTGGTAGGAACTGCGGCGGAAACCACAGACTGATCGAGTCGCCCAGCAGCACGGTCAATCGGGGCGCATTGCGGGCAGCTTTTGCTTCCTGGCGCAATAGCGAGACCCACTGCTGATAGTTGAGATACTGACGATCGCCCAGTTGAGGCACAAAGGTAGCCGAGGGTGCTTCGACCACAGAAGCACTGGCCTGTGGCAATACTGACCCATCTTGAGCTTGGGTGGGCTGATTATGCCGCAGACCAAAAAGGACTGCCAAAAACAACAGGCCATTCATCGCCAGAGACAGCACCATCCAGCTTGGTAACGTTCGCAACCACTCCAAAACAGTCATGAAAGGAGAAAAGTGCAGAATGGCTCAAATTGTATCGCAGACGGTTACAGATGGGGGGAGTAGAGGGAGATGGGGGGATGGGGTTGGTTCTTGGTTATTCGTTCTTGTTTTTTGGTTGATGGCTAATGGTCGGTAATGGGTGATTGGTAATGGGTCACGTGATTTCTCCGTCCCCTTTCCCCCTCTGCTTCCTTATCTCCCACTACCCACTACCCACTACCCTAATCCTCCTCAGGGCCACCCTCTTCCGCAGGCGCTGTTTGAGGTGATTCTGACGTGCCAGGGTCGCTGGGGATAGTGCCTGGGCTACCGGGCACGACGGTTTCACCGGGGCTGCCGGGTAAGGGTTCGCTGGGAATATCAGAAGGATTGAGGAAGGAGTCATCCAGCGAAGGATCTGGAGTAAAGAGGGGGTCGTCTAAAGAGGGTGAGAGGTCAAAGAGGGAGGGATCAGTAGCTCCTCCAGGAACAGCAGGTGACTCGCCAGGGAGAGTGGCAAGCGCGACGCGATCGCCACCGACGGAGCGCAGTAGGTCTAGCACTTGAATCACATCTTCATAGCGGGCTTCCCGCGAGGCATAGAGCACGATGAGTCCTTCGGGCGATCGCACTTGATGCTGCTGCAGGATGTCATACAGCTGAGCCACACTGACGACTTCCTGGTCTACGTAAACGGCACCGATGGCATCAACGCTGACGTAAAGCCGCTGGCGTAAAGCCGCTGCAGTTCCCAAACCTTGAGGGGGGAGGGCATTACCGGTGCTGGCATTCGGGAGGTCCAAGTCAATCGCTTGCTGACGGGTCAATCCCACAGCTGCCAAGATAAAAAAGGTCAGGATACAAAAAATAACGTCGATTAGGGGAATAATTTCGATCCTGACGTCTTCTGAGGGCGTTTCTAGGAAATCAATTTTCATTGGCGTTCTTCACCTTCGCTGCGGGTGAGGTTTGCGAGGCGGGCGGTGGGGGCGGTGGCGAAGCGCTAGCAGCGGCAGGCGGTGGCGGAGACGCACTGGCAGCGGTAGGAGCAGGAACGGGTTGTTGATGCTTGCGCTGGTTGACTGACCAAGCTTGGCGATACAACAGCTCTAGTTCACTGCCAGATTGGCGAAACACTTTGGCTTGGCCAAAAATGAAACCTTGAAACAAGCGATAAAAGGCCAAGCTGACAATCGCAATTACCAAACCTGCTGCGGTGCTAATCAGAGCTTCACCGATGCCCAAAACAGTCCCTGTTGTACTGTCACTGGCTAGATCAGATAGTTGAATGGAACCCAGAGAATTAATCAGACCTAGCACGGTTCCCAGTAGTCCTAGCATGGGGGAAAGCGCAATGACTGCCTCCAGGACTTTTTCACCGCGGCGCATGACCGTGAGTTCTTCATTGGCCGAAGTTTCCAGAGCTAGCCGAAACACTTCTGGATCCGGTGTATCCAAAGACAGGGCTGAATGCAGGAACCGTCCCATGGGCAGGCGATTAGCCCGTTGAGCAATTTCGCTGGCGGCATGCCATTCGCGGCGAGCAGCTTCCAAAACGCGCCCTGCGACTTCTCGCTCACGGGTCAAAATGCGCGACCAAAACCAAACGCGGTCAATGATGGTGCCCAGTGCCAGAATCGACAAGAACAAGAGGGGCCACATTGCGATGCCACCACGGGCAAAGAGCTCGGTAATGTTCAAAGGTCACCTCCTGAAGTCATGTCTGCTGCTGTCCCTACCTGGAAAATAGACGAACAAAGGGGCGTCTGGGTTGGCGATCGCTCAAATGATCGCGGCGGTTCTATGAATCAAGGCATTCCAATTTTAGAAAGCCGTGTGCAGTTTAAACCACATCCGATTGGGAAACTAGGGTTTTTCCTGCGTCTACCTTCTGCTTTCTGCTGTTTGCAGACGGCGAATGCTTCCCTATTTTGCACATTTTCACGAAACTAGCGTCGCCCCTATGGCTGAAGTGCAAACGTGAGCAAGTCTGCTGCTACCCGATCGCAGACACCGGGTTGGCCCATCTGCTGTCGCAATTCGTCGTATCCGGCCAAAATAGTAGCTCGGGCCTCTGGGTCTTGCAGCAGTTTCAGACTTGCGGCAGTAATCGCAGACACCGTAGCATGCCACTGAACGAACTCCGGCACAATAGTTTTGCGCACTAGCAGGTTGACCGGCGAAACGTGTTCAATCCTCAGCTTGAGCAGGTGATAAGCAATCCAAGCCGTGAGCGGATTGAGGCGGTACACCACGACCTGAGGGACATTGATCAGAGCGACTTCTAAATTGACCGTGCCCGATTTGTTAAGCACGAGATCAGCCGCTGCGATCGCCGCATGGGCGCTGCCCTCAATAATTCGGGCTGTAATGCCAGACTGAGCGATCGATCGCTCAATGCGAGGGCGAAGTTTTCCCAAAGCAACCGGGATCAGAAACTGGACCTTAGGTAGCTCTTTTTGAATTTGCTCAGCTGCCGTCAGCATGATGGGCAACACATACTTCACTTCTTGCCAACGCGATGCTGGCAGCAAGGTAATCACCTGGGCATCGGGTGCCAGGCCCAGCGAGTTGCGCGCTATGGTTCGGTCGGGGGGGAGCGTCAATTGGTCCACTAGAGGATGTCCGAAATAAGCCGTGTTAGCCCCAAACTGCCGGTAGTAGTCAGCCTCTTGTGGAAACACTGCCACCATTTTGTCAGCGATGCCCACCAGCGCTTGCGTATCCTTCTCACTAAAGGCCCAGACCCACTGTTGGGGGGCAATGTAGTAGGCCGTTGGCAAGTTTGGATAGGTTTTCCGCAGAAAGCGCCCCAGGCTCAGGTTGGGGTTCATATAGTCGATAAAGAGGACCAAATCCACAGACTGATGCTGCAGGTACTGCCGGACGCGCTTCTGAATCTTCAGGGTGGGAAACAAAAAGGGCAGCGCCTCAAAAATACCGACGGAGCCAATACCAGTGGTATCGGCAATCAGATGAGCCCCTGCTTTTGCCATGCGAGGTCCCCCAATGGCAGCAATCTGAAGGGTGCAGCCCAAGTGCTGGGCCTGACGATGCAACGCTCGAATTAAGAGGCTACCCTGTAAATCGCCGGAGACTTCGCCAGTACTAATCAGAATGCGTAGGGGAGACTCTACGGCAGCGAGGCGATCGCGTTGAGTCACCGTTAGTCTCCGTTCGTATCAGATTGCTTAAATGAGCGCCCTGCCATGGGCCCCCTTCGGCGCGGCTGCTGCGACGCCGCCGTCAGAAATGATTGGAGATGCTTGACATGCTCATTGTCAGCCCAGGCATCTAGCTTAGCGATCGCCGCCGCCAAGGGTAAATCCGACCGGTACAACAGTCGGTACGCCTCTTTCAGCTCCCGATAGACCTGCCCTTTGCCGGCCTCAGCAATCCCGGCCCGCTTGAGTCCTATGGCATTAAGCCCCCGCACTCGGCAAGGATTACCCTCCACTGTCATATAAGGAGGGACATCACGGTCAATGCGGCTCATGCCACCCAACATGGCAAAGCGACCGATGCGGACAAATTGATGAATCCCCAAGACACCCCCAATCACAGCATTCGATTCGATTTCGACATGCCCTGCCAGAGCAACCGCATTGGCAACGATAATCTGATTTCCCAGGACGCAGTTATGGGCCACGTGAACGTAAGCCATCAAGAGGTTGTTGTCGCCGACTACCGTCACTTCGCCGGCATGGGTGGCTCGGTTGATGGTGACGTACTCGCGAATACGGTTATCATTGCCAATTTTCACCAAACTGACAGCACCGTCATACTTCAGGTCTTGGGGTTCAGCACCAATAACCGCACCGGGAAAAATCTGATTACGGGCTCCAATTTCCGTATGCCCATCAATGACGGCATGGGCTCCAATTTCCGTCTCTGGGCCGATGGTAACTTTTTCTCCCACAACTGCATAAGGGCCGACCTTGACGCTGGGATGAAGCGTGGCCCCAGGATGAATCACAGCTGTTGGATGGATGAGCGTAGTCAAGGACATGCCTCCGGAGCCCCGAGTATCGGTAAGACGCACAGACATTTTTAAAACACTATTGCAGAATTAATCGACAACGGAGAACATCAGTTCTCCTTCACAGGCCAACTGTCCGTCAACTTCGGCGCGTGCTTGCATTTTGCCAAATCGCTGACGTTTGATAGCCAGTAATGTGACAGTCATCACCAGCTGATCGCCAGGGACGACGGGACGACGGAATCTAACTTTGTCGATGCCTGCAAATAGGCACAGGCCGTTCACGCCAGGAAGTTGCGTCAGCACAATCCCGCCGACTTGCGCCATCGCCTCAACAATCAAAACACCGGGCATAATGGGGCGTCCGGGGAAATGCCCCTGAAACTGAGGCTCATTGAAAGTAACGTTTTTGAGTCCTACGGCCCGTTCGCCGGGTACATACTCAATGATGCGATCCACAAGCGCAAAGGGATACCGATGAGGTAAGAGTGCCTGTATTTCCTCAAGCGTGAATGTTGTTTTCACCGGCGAGGTGGGTGTTTCCTCTGGGGTGGTTACAACGTGGGCAGTTCCTTTCGTTGAATGTGTGCTTACCACTGTAGTCATCGCTTCCTTCGCAACGGGCTTAAATTCTGAAGATGGGCTGCATGGCTCGAAATCTCTCCCAATTGTCCCACTTGAAGGGCATCCTAGCTAGACAAGGACTGAGATAGCGCCTGCGCTAGTTTGACATGAAGCGCATGGCTAGCTTTGTAGGCAACGATATGAGCGCACGGCAGGCTCCCTAACAGACTCAAATCACCGATGAGATCCAATAATTTGTGGCGAGCTGGCTCGTTGTCAAAGCGGAGCGGTGGATTAATCCACCCGTCGCGATCGCAGACCAGAGCATTGTCCAGACTACCTCCCTTAATCAGTCCTTGCTGTCGGAGATAGTCAATCTGGTGCGCCAGGCCAAAGGTACGAGCAGGAGCAACTGCTTCCTCAAACGTTTGTTGGGAAGGCGACCAGCTATGCCACTGATTGCCAATAGCCGGCAGGTCAAAATCAATCCCATAGGTAAAACGGGGTTCCGCAGCAGGCATTGCCATCACGAAAGCATCGCCATCCCGTACTGAAATAGGTTCCTGAACCTGGATGATGGAGCGGGGCGCCGACTGGACCTGCCATTTCACCGACTGTAAGACCGTGACCCATGGCTGCGCCGAGCCATCTAATAGGGGCAATTCAGGCCCATCGACCTCAATGCGGACATTATCAATACCCAGTGCGGCGATCGCGGCTAGTAAATGCTCCACCGTGCGCACGGTGGCCTCTCCTGCGGCTAACTCTGTTGACAGCTGCGTCTGCTTGACGGATGACACGGTTGCGGGAATGTTGGGCTGTCCGGGTAGATCGGTGCGAACAAAAGTGCGACCAGCGCCAGCTGTAGCTGGAAGCACCCGAACCTGAGTTTCAATCCCCAGATGGAGCCCGACGCCAGATTGCACAACTGGATTTGCAATTGTATGTTGCTGTTGGGGATCTGCCCCCTCAATCGATTGCCTTTCAGACGAAACTGCCTGCGCCATAATTTAGAATCGCTCACCAATCCCAAAGTGTAATCGTCCATCGCCCTGGTCATTAAAACCATAGTCGATACGAATGGGGCCTAGCGGCGTTTGAATGCGAACACCCGCGCCCACACCAAACCCGCTTCCAGGCTTATCCCGATCAGGCCCCGGTGAACCGGGTACCGAATCGCCGGTTCCCAGGTCGGTCGCGGCGTCTAAGAAAACCGCGCCGCCTAGGAAAGAGAACAGTGGGAAACGATATTCTACCGAAGCCTGAAGATAACTGCGACCAGCGCCCACCTCGCCTTCCTCATAGCCTCGAACCGAGTTTGTCCCCCCCAAAGAGAAGGCTTCATAAGGGGGTAAATCACCAATAATAGTGCCCGCTTGGATATTAAAGGCTAAGGCTTGAGGCCCTTCATTAAAGTTCAGGAAAGAAACCGGAATGTAGTAGCTGTAACTAGCCCGGAGTCGATTAAAGAAGATATTGCCTGAGCCCAGTGGAATTGACTGCTCGGTTCCCAACCGCAGCACAGAGCCTCGGGTCGGTGTAAAGGCATCATCGCGTAAGTCTTGAGCGACGCCGAGCTGAATGGTCCACAGGTCATCGGCACCGTCACCACTAAAGGTGAGCGGATTGCCTGCCGCATCCTCAGTCGCTGTGTCACCATCCGCATCCGTCGTCCGGACGCGCTGATAGAGGGTGCCAATGGAGGCCGACCAGCCATTACTCAGCGGTCGGCGGAAGCTGA
>JBCBJE010000113.1:0-9839 GCA_038523735.1 Cyanobacteria bacterium J06626_18
AAGTCAGGTGTTTTATCCTTACCACTTAAGGACTACCCGACCACATCATTCGCAACGAAACTGCCATGGCTCACATTCGGAACTATATCCGAACGAATCCTCAACGATGGCAAAC
Source organism: Cyanobacteria bacterium J06626_18 (assembly GCA_038523735.1). Lineage (GTDB taxonomy): Bacteria > Cyanobacteriota > Cyanobacteriia > Phormidesmidales > Phormidesmidaceae > SIO1E4. The sequence goes on from JBCBJE010000113.1 coordinate 116, forward strand.
TGATCAAATCCACCCTGAGAATCCGTCTAAATAGTAGAGAGATACTGACATTCCCATGCAGCGCCTGCTCTTCCTTGCTGAACGCTTTCCCCCCGACATTGGCGGCGTAGCTCGGAGTGCTGGGCGCACGGTGGACTCACTGATGAGGTTGGGGCTGAGCGTCGATGTCTTAGTGTGGAGCCGCTACCTAACGCCCGGTGAAGTGCAGATAGAGCGTGATCGCCCCGCGCCCGTCTATCGCGTTGGGCAGTATCGCCATTGGGATATGTCGATGCTGAATACCCTGAACGTGCTGGAGTGGCTGCACCAGACTCACAGCTATGATGCCGTCTGGGGTCACTACCTATTTCCTGCAGGATTTTTAGCCGTCTGGTTCGCAGAACAGCAGGGATTGCCCAACATCGTCAGCGCGCGGGGTAATGATGTGGACCGCGCTATGTTTCCGCCCGGAGACTTTGCTCGTTTACAGTGGACCCTGCAACACGCTGGGGTCATCACCACCGTGAGCCGCGATTTGGCCCAAAAAGTGAGACTGTTGAGCGATCGCACCGACATCCACGTACTCCCCAACGCAGTCGATACTGACTGCTTTCAACCGGCCACCGCTGCCGACCAAGGAACGCTTCAAGCCCTCCGCCAGCAGCACGGCATTGCCCCCAATGAAGTCGTTCTCGGCTTCTCAGGTGAACTGCGGGAAAAGAAAGGCCAGCAGTTTCTGCTACCGACACTGACCACCGTCCGCCAGCATCACCCTGCCTGCCTGCTCATTATTGGCGAAATCCGCACATCTCAAGAAGCCCTACTGCAAACCTACGGTGTTCAATTTCCTGCAGATGTCCAGCGCGTCATCGTTACCGGCCATTTAGACGATCCTGAGCAGGTGGCTCAGCATCTGCAGCTTTGTGACTTGCTGCTGCTCCCGTCGCTGTGGGAGGGCATGCCCAATGCACTGCTAGAGGCCATGGCCTGTGGGCTAGGGTGCATTGCTAGCGATGCCGGCGGCATTCCGGAAGTTCTGGAGCATGGTAAGACCGGATTTCTCCTACCGCGCTTTAAACTGCATCATCTTGGGGAAGCCGTGTTGGAGTGGCTGTCTCTTGATGCGGATACGAAGCACGCGATTCAGCAGGCAGCCCGCGATCGCGTTTTAGCACAGTTTTCGTTGACCGAGGAGGGGCGATCGTTGACGCCGATTTTGCGGTTGCTTGGAAAGTAGGGAACAGGAAGTAGATGGGTAGATGACTAGATGGATAGATGGGTGACCAAGAGCCGGGAAATAACCCTAGGGGCAGGTTCAGCCAGCATCGATCGGGGAAATCCTGACCCTTTCGCTCAAAACCTACCCTCACCATCGCAAGCAACCAGCAATTGGAATAATGGGCGTTGCTGATATGGGGGGTGAAAAAGCTCACAAACCCGCCTACGTATGGTTATCAGAATTCGTTTCATCCCAGAATTAAACAACGCCCATTCCCCTTCCACCCCCTCACCCCTCATTCCTCAACGCCTCAACCAACAAATTAGGAATCACTGAATCATTCCAGGTCTCAGGCCATTCGCCCATACGGACGACAACTAGCTCCTCGGAAGGGACGACATAAACCCGTTGCAGGTCGCGTCCATCTAGGTAAAAGGTGTCATCAGCAAGAAAGGCTTCCGAGGCAGACTCATCCACATTGGGATAGTCGGCAGTGCGGGCTTTAACCCAGATATGAGTGCCGAAAGTGGGTTCCTGGGGTGAGGGAAGCAGCATTTGCTGCACCCAGTCAGCAGGTACTACCTGCGTTTGCTCAACACGACCTTGATTCAGCAGCATTTGCCCAACCCTCACCCAATCCTGAGGCGTTGCGAAGAAACAGCAAAAGGCTTTAGCCATCCCTCCAGGACGGTCGAGCCACACACTCCCATCAGAGGCTCCGAGCGGTTGCCAAAGGCGGGTTGAAAGATATTCGGCATAGGTCACTCCCGTAGCCCGCTCTAGCACAATCGCCAGCACCTGAGTATTCACATTGTTGTAGTCAAACGCTTCGCCTGAGGAAGCTACACTCGGAATATTGAGCGCCGTACGAGCCACGTCAGAGCCGATATACATCTGCACCAAGTCGGAGGTTGGAGTATCCGTACGACGCTCATTGCGAAGGCCAGACTGCATGTAGAGCAAGTCTTTTAGTGTAATTTCAGCACGATCGCCCTGACGCCATTCAGGAACATATTGAGCCACCGGGTCCTCAATAGAACCAATCGCCCCTTCCGCGATCGCAATCCCCACCAGCAGTCCCACGATCGTCTTCGACATCGACATGGCGTTGAATACAGCATCCGCATCGTGTCCCTGCCAGTATTCTTCCAGGACAATCTCACCCCGATGCATCACAATCAGTCCGGTCGAATTACGCTCCTGAGCGTAGGCGGAAACTCGCTGCAGAGCATTTTCAAAAGGCTCCGACATCGGTGATGTTGAGGTGGGAAGCGATGTACTGGGCTGTCCTAACACCACTGCTTGGGGCTGGTACCAGTCGATCGCCATAATGGGCTCATCGGGATATGTCATCGCTCGGTTCACGAGACGCCAATCTACCAAAGCACCGCCCGAAGTCAAGAGCGTCAGGACCAAAACCCCCGCAAAGTGCTTGTGTCGTTTACCAAAACCCATAGGCCCATACCAATGGCAAGATACATGTCTATCACCATTGTGTCTGGGAAAAGGATAATAGGTCAGTTCTTGGTTCTTGGTTATTCGTTGGTTCTACCCTGCGGGAAGGGCACAGCCCTACGTTGATGGTTAGCGGTGTTGGAGCGAGGCATTTGGAGCATAGCGTCTTAATAAGGGGTAAGGATACGGACCCAATGCCTCGCCCTTACAGATGCTGCGCCCCCTTTCTCCTTTCTCCTTTCTCCCTGACTCCCTCTGCTTTCTCTGCCTCCTCTGCTCCCCTATTTTCCCATCACCCACTCTCTACCCCATCACTCCCCTACTCCATTACCCTCCCACCCTTCTACTCCTACCCGCTACCCTCCACTACCCCCTACCCGCTACTCCCGTTAAGCTAAAGCCAAGAAGTCTCTTTCTTAAATCCTCCTCTCTGGTCTGACACTATGACCCATTCAGCCCCCTCTCCCTCTCGTAGTTGGCTAACCCGTTGGTGGTGTGAACTGAGTCCGATCGCCCGTACTGTATTAGTGTTCTTGATCGCGCCATTGCTAGTGCTGAACGTGTGGGCGATCGCACGGATTTTTGAATATTTTCGTGAGATTTTGGTTGCAGTGCTGGTGGCAGCGCTGTTGTCATTTTTGTTGAGCTATCCTCTCGGTTGGCTCATGCGCTTGGGGGTGCGGCGAGGACTCGCCTCCATCCTGGTGCTGTTGGGAAGCGTATTTGTATTTCTGACTGTTGGGGTAACGGTGTTGCCATTGGTTATCGAACAGGCTCAGCAGTTGGTATCGAAACTGCCAGAATGGTTCGACTCGGGCAGAAATCAGCTGCTCATGCTGGACAGTCGTTTTGAGAACTGGGGACTGCCTTTCAATCTAGACGGCATCATCGAGCAGGTGAACGATCGCGTGAAAACGCAATTCGAGGCGATCGCAGGGGAAGCTCTGAACCTAACGTTAGGCGTAGCGGTATTTACAGCAAACAAGTTGCTGGATGTGGTTCTGTCAATCGTACTGACGTTTTATCTGCTACAGCATGGTGACGAGGTGTGGAGCAGTATTGTCAGTTGGCTGCCTCAGGGAACTCAGGCTCCCTTTTCCGACACACTGCGCTCTAGCTTCCGGAACTATTTCCTCGGTCAATTTATCGTTGCCGTCTGCATGGGCACGGTGGTGACTGTTATCTTTTTGCTCTTGAAAGTGCCCTTTGGCCTTTTGTTTGGCATCACCATTGGACTGGCAGGACTGCTTCCCTTTGGTGGAACAGTGAGCATTATCGTGGTCACACTGCTAGTAGCCCTACGCGACATTGGCACAGCTTTTAAAATGCTGGCCGCCGCGGCTATCATCCAGCAGGTTATTGAGAATGGCCTGGCACCGCGTGTATTGGGCAGCTTTACAGGATTGAACCCGTTTTGGGTTTTTATCGCCATTTTGTCGGGTGCGCGGATTGGCGGACTGCTGGGCGTAATTGTGGCCGTCCCTACTGCGGTAGTGATTAAGGAAGCCCTAGAAGCGGTTAGAAAAGCTAAACATGCGGAAGTAGATGCGGGCATAAATTTGACGGCGATCGCAGGGGCAAACGGTGATGACCGCACCCCAGAAACTGCTGAAAAGTCAGCCCCTAGGGTGACTGCAAGCGAAGCTGAAGTTCCTTAGGACGCTACTCGTCAAACTCTCAGTTGCACGTAGTCATGCAGCGGTAGATGGTGGTGCAGCGCTAGGTTCCGGGCAAATCGATGAAGACTCGGGTAGTTGGCCTGCCGACAAATGAATCGTCCCTGAGCCAGGCTAGCCTGCTCATGGGACACAATTTCGACAGCGAGGGGCGAAACATAGACAGAGTAAAAAGATTTTAAAGCTTTCATGTTTTCAACAGTGAGCTAGGAGACTTTTAAGCAAAGCCCAGCTGTCAAAGCAGGAAAAGTATATATTTTCCGCGCAAACCGGGCTTTAAATCATGTTGGCGTCAATCATCCAGATTGCAGACTTCTAAGAGATTCTCCGGATCAACGTAGTAGCAAGTGTGATTATCGAGACAGACAAAGGCCCATCCAGAAGGTTCAACTCGAACCAGATCATAGGTGCCATCCTGGACAAAAAAGCCACGATGATCGCGAGTACCTGGAGTGACGACCAGTGCAGAAGCGCTTTTATCTTGCGTATTCATGGTGGGTTTGGGGGTAAGTGAACAGACAGACTGCAGACTCGTAGTCTGGTGACGATTTTATAAGTTTTATTCAAGTAGTCTTAGCTTATATCAAGTCTTCATGAACTTAGTTTTGCCTTTCTCAAGAAAATTAAATTGTTACTTTTCCAGAAACTCTCAATCTCGCCCAGAGTCAAGTAATCTTATTGGCCAATAAGCGATCGCACGGCTGAAGACACAGCTATCCCCTTCCTGGAATTAGCATTTCTTCGTTAAGTTGGATAAAGGATTTTAGCGTTATACGTCTTCTTGAGGGCTTTCGGAGAGCATTCCTAGGGATGATTTTCTCGGATTATTGATACTTTCTAAAGGTCTCTTCTTTTTTGAAGTTATTATCGGCAGCCTCGTTCACTTTAGATATCGCTGTTTCTGGAAAGCAGGGCTATTTATACAGCCCAAGGATATTCCATAACTCCCACAATTGTGTGGGAGCGAGAGGCCCCTCGCCCCTTACCGTCAGTGTAAAGTCGCCACCAGGTAATTTCTTTCGGAACACTGAAACAGCCCTATTGTTTCTGGAAAGGACTATTTCTCTAAACATTGCGTGCGTGTGGTGGTGGTGGATTATCGGCTTTGCCCTTTGCCATTGTCCCCCCACTCCCTCACTCCCCCACTCCCTCACTCCCCCACTCCCTCACTCCCCCACTCCCCTTCCCCTTTATGCAGCCGACCCCAACGCTAAGCTTTACCCGCAGAGTGGCTATAGTCTAATTAACTAGCCAATCATCATGGACCCCGCGACGCTGCAATGACGCTCTTCACCCTAAAATCCGTCAAAAAAGACTTCGGTATCAAAGAAATTTTGCACGATGCTAGCTTCAGCCTCGACGAGCGGGAAAAGGTAGGACTCATTGGTACCAATGGGTCAGGGAAATCTACCCTGCTCAAGATGATCGCGGGCATCGAACCGATTGATAACGGTGAAATCTGGCGCAATTCTGGGGCCAAGATTGTGTACTTACCCCAACAGCCTGAGATGGAGGGCGATCGCACAGTTTTGGAGCAGGTCTTTGCCGATGTGGGGGAGCAAATGGCCCTAATCCGCCAGTACGAAGACATTTCTCACAAAATGGAGCAGGGTCAAGGCGATATGGACAAGCTTATGTCGCGCTTGTCCCAGGTCACCGAGAAAATTGACGCGGCGGGTGCTTGGGACTTAGAAACGAGTGCCAAGGTGGTGCTCAGCAAATTAGGTATCGAGGATTTTGAAGCGCGGGTTGGAGACCTGTCGGGGGGTTATCGCAAGCGAGTGGCGATCGCAGCAGCGTTGCTGTCACAGCCAGATGCACTGCTGATGGACGAGCCTACCAACCACTTGGACGCGGCTTCGGTGGAGTGGCTGCAGAGCTACTTGAACGGCTTTCGCGGAGCATTGCTACTCATTACCCACGATCGCTATTTTTTGGACCAGGTTACCAATCGCATCTTAGAGGTAGACCAGGGTGAACTTTACGGCTATGCCGGTAACTACAGCTATTACTTGGAGAAGAAAGCCGAAATCGAAGCTTCGGAAGCCAGTAGTCAGAAGAAGCACGCTGGCGTATTGCGCCGGGAGTTGGAGTGGCTAAAGCGCGGCCCCAAGGCTCGCAGCACCAAACAGAAAGCTCGCATTCAGCGCATTGATGAAATGCAGGACCGAGAGTTTAGAACGGGCCAAGGTAGGGTAGATATCTCAACCGTAGGACGACGCATTGGGAAGAAGGTAATTGAACTAGAAGAGATAACGAAGGGCTATAGCGAGCGCACTCTGATTCGTGACTTTACCTACATCTTTGAGCCGCGCGATCGGATCGGCATCATCGGTCCCAATGGTGTGGGTAAGTCTACTTTGATGAACCTGATTACCGGACGCGAGCAGCCCGATACGGGCGCAATTGAAATTGGCGAGACCATTCACTTTGGTTATTTTGATCAGCATTCTGAGGATGTCATCAAAAACCCTAACCAGCGCGTGATTGATTACCTCAAGGAAACAGCCGAGCTGGTAAAAACAGTTGATGGCAGCGTCATTACCGCTTCGCAAATGCTGGAACGCTTTCTGTTTCCACCCAACCAGCAATATTCCCCCATCCAAAAGCTATCGGGAGGCGAGCGACGTCGCCTATTCTTGCTGCAGGTACTGATGCAGGCTCCCAATGTGCTGATTTTGGACGAGCCCACCAATGACCTAGATGTACAAACCCTAGCGGTGCTGGAGGAGTATCTAGAAGAGTTTAATGGCTGCGTTATTGTCGTCTCCCACGATCGCTATTTTCTCGACCGCACCATCGAAACAGTGTTCGCTTTTGAAGGAAATGGACTCATTCGCCAATATCCTGGCAACTATTCGGTCTACCTAGACTACAAACAGACAGAAGAGGCCGTTAAGACAGAGGAAAAGACAGAAGGTAGAAGGCAGAAGGCAGAAAAGTCATCGAACCCCACCCCACACCCCTCAAACCCCCAACAAACTGCCAAACCTAAGAAACTTTCCTCTAAAGAAAGACGCGAATACGAGCGGCTAGAGGCTCAAATTCCTGAGTTGGAGGCCGAGAAAGAGTCCTTGGAAAAGCGGCTCTACGGTAACCCGCCGAGTGATTACAGCGAGATGCAGGCACTGTCGGAAAAGTTGGCCGAATTGACGGGGGCGATCGATACGACGACGGAACGGTGGATGGAGTTAGCCGAACGTGCCGAACTGTAGATGCTGGGAGGCGTCACTCATCGGTATCCTCAGCGTTAGCTTCATCATCAGTCGCTTCTGAGTTTGCCTCGTCAGCTTCCTCCTCGGCTGCTTCCTCTGGGTCAGATTCATCTGTGGGCGCATCCGAAACGATCGCCTGCAGCGCTTCACTCAATACTGAAATCACCTCGCGACGCTGGTCTTGGTCCTGCCGAAGGACCGCAACATCTTCGTCGATTTGCATTAACGTTTCCTCAACCTGCTCCAATCGCTCGGGAAGCTCTTCGGGGACCTGTGCTTCCAGAGCATCGAGGCGTTGCACATCCTCACTATCAGGGCCTGTATAGACAGCGATCGCACTCACCTGCTCACGCAATTGGACCTGTTCTAATCGGAGCATAAAGCCGAACACGAGAAAGCCTCCCCCAACCCCTAACACCGTCAATAGCCAGCCTGCTCTCAAAAAACCAATTTGGCGTTGGCTCTGCCGCAGCTTTTGCTCTAAGGTTTCCACGCGCTTGTCTGCCGTAAGTTTAAAGTCGAGCAGGGTTTTGCCCATTTCGTCTAGCCGCTCTTCTACCGAATTTGGCCGCTTTGCATCGGTTGGCACGAGGGCACTTGAAGGACCTGCCAGAACGTCTTCGCTCACTTCACTCACGATGTCGGATCTCCTAATGACGGGCTCAATCGGGTTTAACCATGCTATCGAGGCGTTGGCGCTTCAATCTGCTGGCGCCACTGATGCAGTTGATACGTGTTCCAACTAACCACCAAAATTGAAGCAATAAAGGCACAGCCAAGCAACACAATACTTGTTCGCATCCAGGTTTCAGCCCGCTGCAAACGAGACTCTAACTCTAGAATGCGCTGCTGTTGCTGATCTAACCTTCGATGTGACTGCAGCGCAGACCAAACATCCTGAGGCTGCAAATCGGGCTGCTCTGGCTCTGTTTTTGATCGAAACCACACAACGCTTACCTGCTCACGTCGGGACAACGCATCCCAGCATACCCCTTACTTGAATAACCTCTGAGTCCTTTGACTGGGAAAAATAAGGGTTTGGCACTCCGGCGAACATCAACCCATTCTGATGAACTAGGCGCAAGCAGGTGGGCAAACTGGGAAGGCTGCTTAGCATGACTGTAGATGGGGCCAAGGCCGTGCCCCCCACTTTATGGCTCCCTTCCGAAGCAGCCATCGCCCCAGCCGGAGAGTCGCTCCAAATTTAAAGCTTTAAAAGTTGCTTCATGAAATTTCGGTAAAGCAAATTTTCTTCGCTAGCGATACGACTGCAGTTCACTACACTTATCCCTGTGGGCAAAAGCTATGAGTTGAGTAACGCATAGGTGAATCGTTTTCTACAGCTGGTAGATTTCACCGCAATCGATAAGGCCCAAGTTGAGCTGTTTGTTTGGATGCCCAGGTTAGACTGTTTAGAGAAGGTTTGCTGAATGGCGATCGGATTCTTGTGAGGAGTATTCAAATGTCGTGGAGTGACAGGGTGACAGTCTCTCGGCATTGACACCGGTTGCAGCACAGCCTTTCAGATAGGAAGTTGAATCTGCCTCCGTACTTGCAGCATTCCATCTATCCTAAAGCAGTTCTTGACAGTGCGACTCTACAGGTAGTGACTGTCCCAAAATCGATGGTAGGTCTGACTCATTCGAAGTTCTGAGTCAGTCTTTTTTACATCGCTTGATTGCGACAGCGGATGGCGCAGCAATACTCCCGGCACTGACCTATTCGTAGGTTTTTGTTTGCGTCTCAGCCGCAGAGAGTCGAGAAACTTCCTAAATATTAGACTGAAGCACTCCGTAGGTAGAAGCATGAGGGGAGATAACTTTGTCGTGCCTAGACAACTTTTTTCTGACTGCTTATATCGCTTCGATCAGCTCATCTCAGGAGAGAAGTATCTGGGGCGATCGGCAGCTATTTCATTGCAGGAAATTCATCAAAATGGGCTACAGTTCACGGGCATGGAGGCAACTGCCGTGGAGTCCATTTGTGCCAAATTCAACTCTGAAGAACTGGTTGAGTGGCGTATTCGCTATGCATCTCTGACACAGTCATTAATGCCTTCACGTAACGTTCAGCAGCAACTCTCAAGAGTACTTGAGGGAACTTGGTGGGTGACCAAAAACAGAATTCTTGGATATCTCTCGATACTAGCGGGTCTAATGGATAGTTTGGAAAATCGTTTA
>JBCBJE010000114.1:0-9835 GCA_038523735.1 Cyanobacteria bacterium J06626_18
ACGATCGCGACCTTTGAATACAACAGCAATGGCAGTGTGACGAAAAGCGTCTATGACAACAATGGTGATGGCACAGCGGAGAGTGTCACCCTGCATGAATACGATGCCAATGACAATGTTGTCATAGACGCTTTTCGTCACACTGCCATTGCTGTTGTATTCAAAGGTCGCGATCGTGTTCGGCGTACCATCCCCGTCAGCATCATAGGCTCTTTGAATCGCATTACCGTTGGCATCATAGGCAACGGTTTCGATACCATCGGCCATGCCATCACCATCTTGGTCATAAACGCTTTGAGTCGGATTGCCGCTGGCATCATATTCAATCGTTTCGATACTATCCGCCGTACCGTCCCCACCCGCGTCATAGACTCTTTGAGTCACATTGCCGTTGGCGTCATATTCGTAGGTGCTGATAGTATCTGCCGTGCCGTCACCATCTTGGTCATAAACGCTTTGAGTCATATTGCCGCTGGCATCATGCTCAGAAGTTTCGATGCTATCGGCTGTGCCGTCACCATCAAAGTCGTAGACGGTTTTAGTTACATTGCCGTTGGCGTCATGTTCATAGGTGGTGATACGATCCCCCGTGCCATCACCATCTTGGTCATAAACGGTTTTAGTCACATTGCCGTTAGCATCGTATTCAATCGTTTCGATACTATCCGCCGTACCGTCCCCACCTGCGTCGTAGACTCTTTGAGTCCTATTGCCATTGGCATCGTATTCAGCAGTTTCGATATTATCGACGATGCCATCGCCCTCATTGTCAGAGGCGCTTTGAGTCACATTGCCATGGGCATCATATTCGTAAGTAGTGATGCGGTCCAATCTTGTGTTGACTACTAAGTAGCTCTGGGTCCTATTGCCGTTGATATCATACTCAAAGGTTTCGATACTATCGGCTGTGTCATCCCCATTAGAGTCAGTAGAGAGTTTAATCCGGTTGCCGTCGGCATCGTATGCCGTGGTCGTGATTTGCTCCGCCGTGCCATCACCGTCGTTGTCATAGGCGCTTTGGATGACATTGCCGTTGGCATCGTATGCCGTGGTCATGATTTGCTCCGCCATGCCATCGCCGTCGGTGTCATAGGCGCTTTGGATAACATTGCCGTTAGCATCATATTCGAAGGTTTCGATGCTCTCTATTGTGCTGTCGCCGTCACTATCAATCGATCGTTGAGTTATGTTGCCGTCGGCATCGTATTCAACCGTTTCAACGCGCTCCGCCGTACCATCGCCGTCGTCATCGTAAACAGTCTTAGTCGCATTGCCGTTGGCATCGTATGCAGTGGTTGTGATTTGCTCCGCCGTGCCATCGCCGTCGTTGTCATAGGTGCTTTGGATGACATTGCCGTTGGCATCGTATTCGAGCATTTCAATGCCATCGGTTGTGCCATCGCCGTTGGCATCGTAGAGAGTCTGTATCAGTTGGAACCTGGGCGCATCCTCTTGGGGCAGGTCGCTGCGACTCATGACCATCGCTGATGGGCGATCGCCTAACTGTTTGTATCGAATTTCTGAAGCTGCAAGATAGTGCGATTCTGTATCGCTGAAGCGGCTTGATTGACCTAGGTCATCTACCTGCTCATCAAATTCATCGGTCTGGTGTAGCAGCTGTTTCGCTTCTACATCAGTTGCTTGTGACCTTAGAACTGCTCCTATCGACAGAGAATTTTCAAGTGGCTCTTGGCGGTGGCTCGCTAAAGGTTCGCTATCTTTGAAAAGTGTTTCGCCCGATGTTGGTGAAGGACTACGGCTACCCAACGGCTCTCGTTTCAGTGTCTGATAGTGACGATCACTGGGACTAGAGGTTGCTGATAAAGCAACACGACTCATCAACGAGCAGCTACCAAAGCTAAGAATACTCAACGCAAATGCGTAGCTTAAGAAAAATCTGTAATTTGACTGCATAACAAGGGACCATTTGGAGTTGGAATTTTCTAAGACCTGGAAGCGATCTTGATGCCTGTTTTGGGATAGATACTCAACTGTCTTGGACTAGTTGGCCTTTGTGGGATGATTGCCAGCTAAGACAATCGCTGAGAAAGAAATTACCCAATCGAGGCGTTGGGTCTCATCCCTCGATGCCAACCTACAGTGGTATAGCCATTTCAAGAAATCACCTAAAGACAGTGGTTTTCCTAATTGGAATCAATTTCAAGCGAAATCAATTTCGGTATGGTCCTAATATTATTTAAGGGATCTGACCCTAAGCTTGGCTATTACTTTATTCCCTGAAGCCTTCGCTATTCAGGCTTTACAGGCTTCAGGGAAGGCCAAAACTTGGGGGATTCCCTGAACTTCTGGGGCTGGCTGATCCGCAAAACCCTTGCGCCCCTCATTCTGTCACAGAGACTGCTGAGACCATTGGGAGTCAAGTACTCTGAGGTGCCAACTTTCTGGCATCAAATTCCTCGCCTGATTTGAGAAAACGTAAATTTGACGCAGATTTTCGGCTTCGTTTCCGATTAGCCTGCAGTTGACTTATGGGCTGATCGGGAAAATTCATTGAAATGAGTTGAAACCTTTATCAGAAAAGTGATTTAGCGTCTAAGTTTCATAGACCTTCCCAATCAGCCCGCGATTGCTCTGCGGGTGGGGACAAAAGTAGCCAAAATATTGCTATCAAACCGACTATTCGTCTAGCTTCTCTTTAGCAGGCATCTGGAAAGTCGCATCTGTAATTCCGAGAAGTTCTGGGCGTAACGTAGATACTGCACGGCTTTCCGCAAGGTAAATCTAAGCTTTAAGTTACGAAATCAAGCCTCAATCTTCATCAAACACGCTGGCGAAGAAATCGATTGTGTCCTTCAAAGCTGCGATGAACGTGTCAACTTCTTCACGGGTGTTGTAGAAATACAGGCTGGCCCGTGCAGTGGAATTCACTCCCAAAACGCGATGCAGGGGTTGCGTGCAGTGGTGGCCAGAACGAATGGCAATGCCCGACTGGTCTAGCAGCGTAGATAAATCTTGAGCATGAACACCGTCCACAGTGAAGGTTGCCAGTGCTGCCCGACCGGAGCCATCTGCCTCGGGTTGGGGGCCATAAAGGTAAACTTGGGGAATTTGGTTGAGCTGCTGATAGAGGTAAGCGGTCAGTTCGTGCTCATAGGCCCCAATTTTCTCCAGGCCAATGCTGCTGAGATAATCTACTGCCGCTCCCAGCGCAATCGCCTCGGCAATAGCGGGCGTTCCGGCTTCAAACTTGTGGGGCAGCTCGGCATAGGTAGAATGATCGAGGAACACGTCGGCGATCATTTCGCCACCGCCCAAGAAGGGGGGCATATCGTTCAAGCGATCCAGCTTGCCGTAGAGGAAGCCAGCGCCGGTCGGGCCACACATCTTATGGCCGGAGGCGACTAGCCAGTCACAGTCTAATGCCTGCACATCAATCGGCATGTGAGGCACACTCTGGCAGGCATCAATCAAGACCTTGGCTCCGTAGTGGTGGGCTAGTGCCACAATCTCGGGAACGGGATTAATGCAGCCTAGCGCGTTGGAGATGTGGTTGACGGCAATCAGCTTGGTTTTATCGGAGACCAGCGATCGCAGCTCATCCATGTCCAGCTCATGAGTTTCTGTCAGACCCACATGCTTCAAGACTGCCCCAGTACGCTGCGCCACAAACTGCCAGGGCACCAGATTGCTATGGTGTTCCATCACCGAAAGGATGATTTCATCGCCCGCCTGCAGTTGCGTCATGCCCCAGGCATAGGCCACCAGATTAATTGCTTCGCTGGCATTGCGGGTAAAGACAATCTCGTCGCGTGAGGCGGCGTTAATGAAGGTGGCTACTTTGTCCCGCGCCGCCTCGTAATCTGCCGTTGCTCGTGCGCTGAGGGCATGGACGCCCCGATGGACGTTAGCGTTGTCTGTTTCGTAATACTGCCGAATGATGTCTAACACCGCTTTGGGCGTTTGGGATGTAGCTGCATTATCGAGATACACCAGAGGTTGACCGTTGACATCCTGATGCAAGATCGGAAAATCAGCGCGAACCTTGGTAGCAAGAGTGAGTTCTTGGGCGACAGTCATGGCGACAGTTGGGAAACAGGTGTGTTGTTTAAATAGCCTAACAGGTAACTCCGGCGACAGCGTCTACTGAGCTACCGTCTCTGTCAGAGTTTTTCGCAAGGAAGCAATTGGGATGCGATCTATAATGTCCATCGCAAACCCATAAATCAATAAACGTTGGGCAGCCATAGCATCAATGCCCCGACTCTGCAGGTAAAATACTTCGTTGGCATCCAGTTGGCTGACGGTAGCTCCGTGGGCACATTTGACGTTATCGGCCACGATGTCTAGCTCTGGCTTGGTGTCTACTCGGGCCTTGCCAGACAGCAACAAGTTGCGGTTCATTTGACTAGCGTTCGTCAACTGAGCCTTGTGGGGTACCCAAACCTTGCCATTGAAGACGGCATGAGCCTGGTCATCGACAATACATTTATGGAGCTGTTCGGCAGTGCCGTGGGGATGGTTGAGGGCAATTAGGCTGTGCGTATCCGCGAGTTGGGTGTTGGCGATCGCCGCTAACCCATACAGCTTCGTATCCGTCTGCGCACCCGTCTGGTACACCTCCAAGTTATGGCGGGCCAAACGCGCCCCCAAACTTACGGCTGTGCCCACATAGCGACTATCTTGGCCCTGGGTAATGGCCGTCTTACCAATGTGAAATGTCCCTGAACCTTCGCGCTGCAGGCGCACATGAGTAACCTGGGCATTCGCATCAGCCCAAACTTCGGTCACGCTGTTATTGAAATGATCTTGAGCATCCGTACCCCAGAAATCCTCTACCACCGTGACAGCACTGCCTCGCTCCACAATGACCAGGCACCGAGAACAGGTCATTCTGGGTTCTGCTGCCGAAGGAACCGACAGGTAAATAATTTGAATCGGTGCTTCGACGATCTGATCACGCGGTACCCACACAACCGCAGCATCTTGGAAGCCAATCGTATTAAGGGCCGTAAACACCTCGTGGCCGCCGGTAGACTTGGCTAATCGAGCCCTTAAGGGCTCTTGCAAGTGACCTTCCAAGAGCGCCGCTAGGTTACCCACAACGACGCCTGCCGGGAGCTGTTCCACGTCCGACAGAGTCGCACTGAACTGTCCGTTTACCAGCACTAACCGGGCAGCCGCTTCTGGCATCTGCAAGGTAGACAGAGCCTCTACCGCGACGCTCGGCGAGGCCGAACCGGCTGCAAACGGCAGCGATAGCATCGGTGACAGGTCAGTAAACCGCCAGTCCTCTTGTCTGTTGGAGGGAAAGATATGTTCTTTGACGATCGCCTCAGCCTGCGATCGCAATTCTGGCAGCGCTAGGGCATCGGGCACGTGCGCCTTGGTTGTGTCGAGAAGTGCCTGTAGATACGCATCCTGTTGTTCTCTACGGGTAGCTTTAGCGCTCGTCTCGGTATTCGAAACTTGAATCGTCATGATACGCCTGCCTCCACCTGATGAGCTGTCAGGATGTCCTCATAACCTTCCGCCTCTAGGCGCTCGGCCAATTCCTTGCCACCGGTTGTAATGATGCGGCCATCTGCCATCACGTGAACGTAGTCCGGCGCGATGTAGTTCAGCAGTCGCTGATAATGGGTAATCATCACCACGGCGTTGTTGGGTGTTGTGAGCTGATTAACGCCATTGGCAACCGTCTTCAGCGCGTCAATGTCCAAACCCGAATCGGTCTCGTCCAAGATCGCCAAGGCCGGTTCCAACAACGCCATTTGTAGAATCTCGTTGCGCTTCTTCTCCCCGCCGGAAAACCCTTCATTCACGCTGCGATCCAAAAATGCAGCGTCCATCTTCACTACGTCGAGCTTTTCCTCAATCAGGTCGTCGAAGTCAAAAACATCCATCTCCTCTTTGCCACGGGCTTTGCGATGAGCATTAAACGCCACCCGCAAAAAGTCACGATTGCTGACGCCTGGAATTTCGAGAGGGTATTGGAAGGCCAGAAAAATGCCCGCTGTAGCCCGATCATGGGGCTCTGCTTCGAGGATGTCTTCACGCTTGAAATGGACCTCGCCACTGGTCACTTCGTAGTCAGGATGGCCCGCCAAAACTTTCGAAAAGGTGCTCTTACCTGATCCGTTCAGACCCATGATGGCGTGAATTTCGCCTGCCTTTACTTCCAGGTTGACCCCTTTCAGGATTGCCGTCCCGTCGACGGTGGCATGGAGGTCGCGCACAGAGAGAATTACTTCGCTGTTTTCGTTAATCATTACTCAGGATTTCCGTCAGTCAGGATCTTTAAGGAGGTTAAACACAAGCTAAAAGAATGCCTATTTCAGCATCATGAGGGAAATATCAGGGCTCTTTGGGTTAACTACTAACTGCTTCTGCCGTAGGTTAACTCGAACATCCATACTATGCATTGCAATACGGCCCAGGCGAACTTCTGTCTCACCATCTGACACGATGGCATCGGTAACCGTTCGGCTGTTCTGGAACCGAATCGCAACAGGACCCACTACATCGGCGGTCATGACCGGATCATCTACCAATGCTGACGCAGGGGTTCGATAGTGCCAAACCTTCGTGGATGGCTCATCACGCTTGTGTAAATAGAGGCGATTAGCGATCGCTCTAGGCAACACCAACATGGACAATCCAGCATCCACGACAGCTTTCACCTGCACACGCCGAATCTGATCGACCGTCAGGTATCCCTCCTGAACCAGAACCTGATCCGCAACCCGAACCAATTCGATTTCGGCGTAGGTGATGCCCATAATGCGTTAACCCACCGTGTTCTCTAGCTTCAGCGCCATCAGCTTATCGGCTTCGGCGGCAAATTCCATCGGCAGCTCATTGAAGACCTCACGACAGAAGCCACTGATGATCATCGACACCGCATCCTCTGGTGAAATGCCTCGTTGAGCAAAGTAGAAGAGTTGGTCTTCCCCAATCTTCGAGGTTGATGCTTCGTGCTCCACCTGAGCGGTGTTGTTCTGCACTTGGATGTAGGGATAGGTGTTGGCATTAGACGTATCACCAATCAGCATCGAGTCGCACTGCGAATAGTTGCGGGCTCCTTTAGCCTTTGGCCCCACTTTCACCAGCCCGCGATAGCTGTTCTTGGACTTACCAGCAGAAATTCCCTTAGAAACAATAGTGCTGCGGGTATTTTTGCCAATGTGAACCATTTTGGTTCCAGTATCGGCCTGCTGCATATTGTTGGTCAGCGCTACAGAGTAAAATTCGCCCACCGAGTTATCGCCGACCAGTACACAACTGGGATACTTCCAGGTAATTGCCGAACCCGTTTCCACCTGTGTCCAGGAGATCTTGGAGTTCTTGCCCTGACATAAGCCCCGCTTGGTTACAAAGTTATAGATGCCGCCTTTACCGTCTTTGTCACCCGCGAACCAGTTCTGGACTGTGGAGTATTTAATCTCGGCGTTATCCAAAGCCACTAGCTCCACGATCGCCGCGTGTAGCTGGTTGCTGTCATACATCGGCGCGGTACAGCCTTCCAGATAGGTGACCGAGCTGCCTTCTTCGGCAATAATCAACGTCCGCTCGAATTGTCCCGAATCGCCATTGTTAATTCGGAAATAGGTCGACAGGTCCATTGGACACTTCGTGTTCTTGGGAATGTAGACGAAGGAACCGTCACTAAATACCGCCGAGTTCAGCGCTGCGAAGTAGTTGTCCCCGACCGGTACGACGCTGCCTAAGTATTTCTCCACGAGCTCGGGATGCTCTTCGACTGCCTCAGAAATGGAGCAGAAGATGACGCCATCCTCAGCGAGCTTCTCTTTATAAGTAGTCCCGATGGAGACACTATCGAAGATGGCGTCCACTGCAACGTTGGCTAGGCGTTTCTGCTCAGACAGGGGTAGCCCTAACTTTTCAAAGGTTTCCAGCAGAGCCGGATCCGCTTCATCCAGACTATTCAGCTTTTTCTTTTCCTGCTTAGGAGCTGAGTAATAAACAATGTCTTGATAGTTGATCGGTGGATAGGAAACATTGGGCCAGATGGGCTCCGGCATCGTCAACCACTTGCGGTACGCCTTCAGGCGAAACTGCAACATAAACTCCGGCTCATTCTTCTTGGCCGAAATCAGTCGGATAGTTTCCTCATCGAGTCCACGGGGGATCGTATCGGCTTCAATCTCGGTCTTGAAGCCGTACTTGTAAGGCTGGCTCACGAGGGATTGAACAGAAGAAGTCATAGACGTTGTATGAGGGTTAGGTCTATAGGAACAGTAAAAAGCTGAGCTGGTTAAAAGGCTGAGCCGATTTGGATAGGTCTAGTTCCCTACCAAGGGCAGCATCTTTAAACCCTAATACTGGTCGGTTGTGCTGCGAATTTCGTCAAAAGATATCTCTTGTTTGTCGCCTGCGAAAGCATTGTCCTCAGTTAAGAACAACATGCAGTGGCATTCCTTGCGCTCCTGCATAGGGACACAGGGACAGTTCCAATAGGTCGCCTTGACCTCTGCTTCCTTATCCTCATAGTGACGGCAGGGGCAGAGCGGAGCACCGAAGTCATCCTTATGCTTGGCCAACCCTTCCAAGACGACTGCTGTTACACCCAGATCCGCACAAAAGTACGTACCTGTGCGCTTAGCGTAACTCTGGGCAAAGTTACGCATCAGCTCTAGATTCTTTTTCGTGGCTTGATTATTAGTAGTGTCATTCATCAGACTTTCTGGATGGAGTGGCATGTCAACCCGACAATTCTATAATTAAAACAACCTTTAGGTTGCTCAACTTGTCTTAAGCGTACTTTAGCAACATCCATGTTGTCAAAGTTAAACAACTAAAAAGTTGTAAAAGTCTGTGACAAGGGGCTAGGATCGGGACTAGCAAAGCCCGTAGGGGTGAAGTAACTCAACTGAGTTGCACTCGCTAAGTGTCTGAAGACGGTTTACCTGAAGCATTGCAGTGCTCTAAAGACTTAAGCACAGCTTTCCTCAGCCATACATGTTCGTCGGCGTTGACAAGGTTACTTGAAATGACTTCTCTACAGCCGCCCTCTACTAAAGACGATATTTTGCAACACCTGTTAAAGCAAGGTGAGGCCAGTGCTCAGGCACTTGCAGACTATTTAGATGTCAGTGCTCAGGCGATTCGACGGCATCTGAAGGATCTCACTGCCGAGGAGCTCATTGAGCATCGCGCTGTGCAGGAAGGGATGGGGCGTCCCAACTATCTGTATAGCCTGAGCCGCAAAGGACGCGATCGCTTCCCAGCCCAATACGGTGAGTTCGCAGTATCGCTACTGGATACCTTGGCTGAAACCGTTGGCAAGGACCAGGTCCGCACCATCCTGCAGAAGCAATGGCAGCGCAAGGCGATCGAATATCGCGAACAGATGGGTGAAGGGTCAATCGCTGAGCGAGTTGATCGCTTAGTGAAACTGCGCCAAGCCGAAGGCTACATGGCTGAATGGCAGGAAGGCAAACCCGACAGCGAGGTCTGTGACAATAGCCACTGCTACGTCATCACAGAGTACAACTGTGCCATCTCTCACATCGTCGAATCTTTTCCTACAGTCTGCGGCCACGAACTAGAAATGTTTCAAATGACTTTGCCCGATTGTTCCGTCCAGCGAACCCAGTGGCTGGTGCGGGGCGAACACCGGTGTGGGTATTTGGTTCAAGGTAACAGGGCAGATGAGTAGATGAGCAGATGTGTGGATGGGTGGGAGAGAACAGGTAATAGGTAACAGATAGCTTGTAAGGTGGGCATTTTGCTGCCGAACTGCCGTTGGGAATCCAAACACTTAATGCAACACTGTGGTTGCCCCATCAGCACTCACCTTTTGTGAGGTTCTAGGACGGCGGAACGTTCTAGTCGATGGAGTTTGAGGACAGCGAAA
>JBCBJE010000115.1:0-9826 GCA_038523735.1 Cyanobacteria bacterium J06626_18
GCGATCGCACCTTTCTCCCTCTTTTTAAGACAGTGTGAGATTAAGTTGAGAGGAGAAAGGGTGTTAGGCTGGTCGAGTTTTTCTAAAAGGATGGTTACGGCACCGTTACACCCCAAGCCAAATCCCCAGCTCAGGTCTTCTTCTACGTTGGTTGCGTCATAGTCTATGACAAGCGGTTCATGAATAATTCGTTGAGTGTATTGGAAAACATCGTTTTCGACACACCCCCCACTCAGGGTTCCAATCATTTCGCCACTTTCTTGAATTAGCATTTTGGCTCCCTTTTGACGGTAGGTAGAACCAATGGTTTTCATGATCGTAGCTAGGAAAGTTGTTTCACCTTTTTGCCGACTCTTTTCGTTGGCTAAGACAATTGCTTCTAATTCATGCACGATCGTGATTCTCCTGATGGAGGATTCCTTCAAATTAACTTGTCGGGAATAATCGGTAAATCGCGAATACGCTTACCCGTGGCGTGATAGACCGCATTGGCCACGGCTGGCGCGACGCCCATAATGCCAATTTCGCCTGCGCCCCGAACCCCCAGCGGATTAAAGTTGAGATCGGGTTCGCCGACAAATGTGACCTCGATGCGGGGAATATCGGCATGGGCTGGAAAGTGATAAGTTGCCAAGTCGTACACAACAGGATGACCACTGGCTGGATCGAAATGACATTCCTCCATGAGGGCTGATCCGATGCCCATGATGATACCGCCACGGATCTGTGAAGCGGCAGCTTTGGCATTGACAACTCGCCCCACATCCATCACCGCAACCCAACGCGCTATCCGCAGCCGGGCAATTTCCTCATCAACCGTCACCTCACAGAAATGGGCTCCCCAAGACTGAAACGCAAACTGAGTACCCTCGTCACCGGGTGCAGCCGATCCCGTGGCTTCATAGGATGCCCTGCCGGAAGCTTGCAGGGAAGCAAATGCCTGTTGGGCAGTTTCAGCATTGGCCACTTCGAGCACCGCCTGACACGCATTCACCACCGCAGGCGCAAGCGTGGCCGTCATTTGAGAACCGCCTGCCAGCCCACCATCCGGCATGATGGAATCGCCGATCTCAACCCGAATATTGTCGACGGGTAGCCCCAGCGTCTCTGCCGCTGTCATGGCGATGACCGTATACGATCCAGTGCCCATGTCGTTGGCTGACGTTAAAACATGGGCTGTTTCATCGGGAAGGAGACGGACTTTGGCTTCAGCTGAGCCTCGTAATCCTGGAAAAGTGGCAGCGGCCATGCCCCAACCGACTAAAAGATTTTCCCGTTGCTGCGATCGCGGCTGCATCTGGCGCTGGCTCCAGCCAAACTGTTCGGCCCCGGTTCTTAAACAGTCAGCAAAGTTTTTCGCAGAGAAGGGCCGTTTCCGGCGCTGGTGTGCTGGTGTTTCGTTCCGTAACCGCAACTCCACCGGGTCTAGTCCTAATTCCCAAGCCAGTTCGTCCATTGCCGACTCTAAGGCAAACATGCCAGGGGCCTCTCCCGGAGCGCGCATAAACGTCGGCGTCCCCACATTCAGTACCGCCAGTTCTTGCCCCAGTTTGAGATTCGGCGTCGCGTACATGACGGGGGTAACCGCCGTGCAGGGTTCCGAAAAAACCTCCACGGGAGACGTACAGGTTCTAGCAGTATGTTCCAGCGCGATGAGTTGGCCTGTTTCATCAGTAGCCAGGCGAACGGTTTGTTCCGTTTGCGATCGATGCCCGGTATTCGCCGTCATTTGGCGACGCGAAACAACGACTTTAAGCGGACGTTGAAGCTCTCTCGCCGCCGCAACGCAGAGAATACCGTGAGGCCAAGGAAAAGCCTTAGCCCCAAAAGCCCCGCCGACATAAGGGCTGATCACGCGAACCCGCTCGGTGGGGAGGCCGAAGAGCTGGGCATAGGTGCCCTGAGAGACTCTCACCCACTGAGTCGGTTCGTAGATAGTGACCGAATCGTTCGTCTGCCAATGGGCTATCAGTGCATGGGGTTCCATGGGGGAGTTCAGTTCGGTCTTGGTCGTGTAGGTGGCTTCTACAGCAGTTGCAGCTCCTGCCCTCGCGGCTGCGAAATCGCCGGTTTCAAACGCCCCTTCCTGAAACTGAAAATCTTCGCCGAACCAAGGAGGCGACTCTTCATAGGTGGCTTTGTCGGCCTCAACCAGCACAGCGCCGGCTTGATACTCCACAGGTGCCGAATGAGCTGCGTCTCTAGCTCTCTCGAAGGTATCGGCCACCACTAAACCAATAATTTGACCCGCATAGTGAACGCGATCGTCTGCTAAGGGAAGTCGCGTTTCATAAATTTGGGCACTGGCCCAGTCATTGGCCGGGGTAAATACCCTCGGCATATTTTCATGGGTGAAAACGGCAATCACGCCGGGCGATCGCTCGACTGCTTCCGTATCGATAGTAAGGATGCGTCCGTGGGCAATTGAGGCCGTAATTAAATAACCGTGAACAAGGCCGGGAAGTGGGTGTTCGGCGCCGTATGTGGCCGTTCCCGTGACTTTGGCTCGTCCGTCTGTGCGACTCACGGCTGTGCCAATAATTTGATTCACGCGATGCCTCCTCCTCTGGCTGAAACAGCAAGTGCGCGCCGGATAGCTCGTCTAGCAAGGTCTACTTTGAAGCCGTTATGTGAAAGCGGCTGGGCATCTTGCAGGGCGATATCTGCGGCTTGCTCCAACGTGGATTGATTGGCTGCCCTCCCCTGTAAAAAGGCTTCTGCTTCACTCGCACGCCAGGGTTTGGGGGCAACCCCTCCCAAGGCAATGCGAGCGTTCCGAATCTGGTCGCCTGAGAGCTCTAGAGCAGCCGCGACTGAAACTAACGCAAAGGCATAGGACGCGCGATCGCGCAGCTTCAGATAAACCCCCGATTGGGCAAAAGCGAGCGGGGGTAAACTCACAGCGGTAATCAATTCGCCCGGCTCTAAGTTGGTATCGCGATCGGGGGTATCGCCAGGCAGACGATGAAAATCGACTAACGGAATTTCGCGCCGATCCTGTTCGCCTTGAACTTCGACGCTCGCCTCTAAAGCCGCTAAGGCGACGGACATATCGGAAGGATTAACCGCCACGCAACTTTCGCTAGCCCCCAAGATGGCATGCGTGCGATTGATGCCATTAATGGCTGGACATCCCGTATCGGGCTGACGTTTATTACAGGCAAACGCCGCATCATAATAGTAATGACAGCGGGTGCGCTGCATCAGGTTGCCGCCGACGGTGGCCATGTTGCGAATTTGTTGGGAAGCACCCGAGAGAATGGCCCGACTGAGCATCGGATACTGACGGCGAACTTCAGCATGATTGGCGAGGTCCGTATTGGTGACAAGCGCACCAATTCTGAAGCCGCCTGCTGGGGTGGGTTCGATGCTTTGCATCGCTAAACGAGAGATGTCGAGTAGCTGGGTAGGCTCGTCTAGAAAGGCTTTCAGGCGATCAACTAAATTCGTGCCGCCAGCAATATACACAGCGCTGCGATCGCCGGATGCCTGATTAACGGCCTCTGCGATTGAGCTAACGCGACCATAAGCAAAATTTTTCATTAGCCTGAGGATCCTAACCTTATGCAGCCGGTGGGAGCGGGGTTTGCCCCGTGACTTGCTGAACAGCCGCAACGATGCCGTTGTAGGCACTACAGCGACACAGGTTGCCGCTCAGCCGCTCTTTGATTTCTGCCTCTGAAAGGGTGGCAAGTTGGGGCGGGCTATTGAGATCGGGCGTGGCGTAACTCACCTCGCCATTTTGCACTTCATCAAGCAATGCGACGGAGGCACAGATTTGCCCTGGCGTGCAGTAGCCGCACTGAAAGCCATCATGATCAATAAAGGCTGTTTGGACGGGGTGTAAAGTGTCGCCGTCGGCTAGTCCCTCAATCGTGGTGATTTCCTTCCCGTCTTGCATGATGGCTAGGGTTAGGCAGGAATAAACTCTTTGGTTGTCAATCAATACGGTACACGCGCCACATTGGCCGTGGTCGCAGCCTTTTTTACTGCCGGTGAGTCCTAAGGTTTCGCGCAGCGCATCTAATAAGGTCACCCGAGGTTCGATTGTGAGGGTCTGCGGCTGTCCGTTGATATTCAGTTGCAAGTTGACTTCACCGTCAGATGAGGCAACAGCAGAGTCTGGATCATGCCGATTTTGACAGGCATTTAGTAAAGGTGGAGCCGCGATCGCTGCGCCTGCCGCTGTGAGCGATCGCCCTAAAAAATTACGCCGCGATCGCTGTTTTGATGACAGCTTTTTTTCTGCTTCTGTCATGGCCTTAGCTCCAGTTCCAACAATGGTTCTCTAAGCGTGATGAACAGCGGCTGTTTCAATATCACCATTATTGCTTCTAAAATATAAAACGACTAAAGTTAAAACACTTTTGCTGCTCTGCAAAAATGGCGATTATCGAGAGTCGTGCGATGAGTATCTGGGACGGTATTTCTGAATTTGTGGCCGTAGTGGATGCGGGTAGTTTTTCCGCTGCTGCGAAACGGTTGGGGGTCTCCACATCCTATGTCAGTCGTCGGGTTGCCGATTTGGAGACAAGATTAGGGATTCGCCTGCTGGCCCGCTCAACACGTCAGGTCCGCATAACGGATGCCGGTGCCGAATACTATCGCCGCTGTACCGACCTCACCGCCGGACTCGAAGAAGCCAATCAAGCCGTTGCGGGTGAAACCGCTGAAGTCGTTGGCCGCATTCGAGTTGCTGCAGCAGGAGCCTTTGCTGAACAATACGTTGCTCCGGCCCTTGCAGAGTTTGCGGCCCATCATCCCAAAGTCCAGATCGAAATCAGTTTCAACTCCCGCATTATCAACTTGATTGATGAAGGGTTTGACTTCGCCATTCGCTACGGCGTACTAGAAGACAGCAGCTTGATTGCCCGCAAGTTGACTGATCGCACGTTAGTGACCTGTGCGAGTCCCGGTTATTTAGAGCGACGGGGTACTCCCACCGTTCCAGAAGAATTACGCGATCATGACTGTCTGTGCAGCAACAGCGATCGCTGGCGGTTTAGCTACCCAGAAGGTCATCAG
This sequence comes from Cyanobacteria bacterium J06626_18, assembly GCA_038523735.1. Taxonomy (GTDB): domain Bacteria; phylum Cyanobacteriota; class Cyanobacteriia; order Phormidesmidales; family Phormidesmidaceae; genus SIO1E4. Next base: position 5,026 of record JBCBJE010000115.1, read on the forward strand.
GTGATCCGCGTCTCTGGCCCGTGGATCAGCAATAATGGTGTGGCGCTGGTGGCAGCCGCCATGCAGAATTTAGGGATTATTTATTTGCCTCGGGTCAATCTTGCCGAGGCGCTGGATGCTGGCAAGTTAGTGCCCATTTTGGAAGATTTTTGGGACCGCGATCGCGTTACTTGGCTGGTGTACCCCAGTCGCCGTCACCTGCCCCTAAGAGTTCGACGGGTGATTGATTTCTTGCTAGAGCACTTTCATGCCCAGGGTGAAAATCTGGCAGTCTAGGCTGGTTTACGCTCGCCGTCCGAGCGACGCGATCAATGACTTCGGAAATGGGAGGTAAGGGCTGCCCCGTCATGTCGGAGCTGTTGGGTATTTTATGAATCCTTTGAATCCTTGTGATGAAGAGCTGGCAAAAGTTTGAGTCGGAACACAAATTGATGATCGACATCGAGACTTTTCCTCATCCATAAACTCTCTTGAGATAACCAATCAAATCATGATCCAAATTTGATCGAAAGTTGATCCAAATCTTTCCTCAATAAACCATTTTCTTGCATCATAATCCTGCTATTCAGGGTTTTTATCGGGTATAAAATCTATACCAAAAAACTTGAACGTCTTTTCAAAATGCTATTCATTATGGCGTGCATAAGACGAAGTCAAACACACAATCAAAAGTTTGAAAACTACTCCGGCTGAGTTTAACGCCGCTTCTACATACAGCTGACTCAGCCAAGTCCATTGACTCTTCAGAAAAATAAGGAGTTTACCGACCATGGCAATTATCAACGGCGATGACGGAGACAACAACCTCAATGGAGTTGTTGAACCAGGTCTTAGGGATCGAGATGATACGTTTAACGGATTTGGGGGCAACGATATCATCGATGCTCTGGATACTAACGACACACTTAACGGTGGTGAAGGGAACGACCGCCTCTACGGTGACTTTGGCGATGACTTCCTTGATGGTGGCACTGGCGATGACTATCTCCAAGGTGATGGGGGCAATGATAGTCTCTACGGCGGCGGTGGTAACGATTTCCTCACTGATAGCGATGGCAATAACACTCTCGACGGTGGTGCTGGCCATGACACACTCCGCAGTGGCCCTGGCAATGACATCCTCTTCGGTGGCGATGGTAACGACAGCCTCCACGGTGGCCTGGGCAATAACAGGCTCTATGGTGGCGTTGGCAATGACTATCTCCAAGGTAGCTGGGATCCAGACGTAGTCTATGGTGGCGAAGGCAGTGACTTCCTACGTGGTGACGGAGGCAATGACGTCCTCTACGGCGGCGAGGGCGACGATACCATCAGGGGTGATGGTGGCAGAGATTGGATTGATGGTGGCGGGGGCAGCGACACAATGGACGGTGGTTCTAGCTTCGATACATTAGACATGCGCTCCTGGGGTGGCGACTATGAGTTAGATATGCATACAGGAATCAGCAACATTGCTGGTGAAACCGTCACGAATTTTGAGCATGTCCTTACCGGTGGGGGCAATGATGCAATCACCGGCACCTTGGAGAACGACGTCATCGAAACTGGATCTGGCAATGACATCCTTCGCGGTAGCAGAGGTAACGATTTTCTCGTAGGAGGCGACGGCGACGACATTCTCAATGGCGGGGCTCTGGAGGAGGCTGACGAGACTGATACTCTAACGGGTGGAACAGGGGCGGACATCTTCGTTCTTCAAGACGATAGTGATGTTTATGCTGGTCTCGCTATTATTCGAGACTTTAATTTCCTTGAAGGCGACCAAATTAGTTTGCCTGGTATGGGTGCCAGTGCTTTTAATGGCCAATTTGATTTCCAAGATGGACCGCTCATAAGAAATGGAGCACGCAGAAGCCAATCTGGGGCTTATCTGGTGAGGCTTGGTTCCAGTGTGGCTGGCCAACAAGTCGCATTCTTTGAGTACAACTCTGCTGGTGGTATTGCGTCTGAGGCTGAATTAGACAGTCTGTTCAGCGGCGCTGACTCACCCATTATTTAAATCAAGGTTCGAGTCGGTGGGCTTCTCTTTCTGAGCGAGTGTTTCAAGTGGGACCAATAACCCTCAGAACACTCGCTTAGAGGATAACAAACAAGCCGCTATCAGCTCGTAAACAGACAGTAAATCAGTAGCCCAACTGAGAGCGACCTTGGCGATGCCATTACTTATGAAGGTCACTAGGGTATCAGCATCACCTTACCAATTGCCTGGCGATTCTCTAGCATCTGATGAGCTTTGCCAGCCTGCTCCAACGGCAACCGCCCAGCAACGTTCACTGCCAAAGTTCCTTCACCCAGCCACTCTAAAACAGTTGCGGCTCGTCGTAGCATGTCTTCCCGACGAGCATTGTAAACGGATAAACTCGCCCATGTGATGGATAAACATCCGTGGCTGGAGTAACCGGCAATACCCGACAACCGGTTGATGTCGAAGGGGGGCACGTTCCCGCTGGTTAAGCCGTATATCACCAGGCTGCCCTGCGGACGTAAAACCTCAAGTCCCGCATCAAACGTTGTCTTACCCACAGCATCAAACACAGCGTGAACGCCAGCACCGTTAGTCAGGTCCATGACTTCTTTGACCACGTCAGCTTGGGTATAAAGAATGACGCGATCGCCTCCCAGAGCACGAATAGCGGCTGCTTTTTCAGGCGTGGAACACGTCCCAATCACGGTAGCTCCCCGCAGCTTGGCGATTTGGGTGAGCAGGAACCCAACACCGCCGGCGGCGGCTTGCACAAGCACTGTATCCTCCGCTTGAATCGAGTAGGCTTCGTGACTCAGGGCATGGGCCGTCATGCCTTGCAGCAGACACGAGGCCGCTTGCTCGTAACCAACGCTGTCAGGTAAAGGAATCAGGACATCCTCTGGACAGGCGCAATACTCAGCATAAATGCCCACCATATGACCGGCGATCGCCACCCGTTGCCCCAAGCTGATGTGACTAACCTGTTCGCCCAAGGCCACCACTTCCCCAGCCGCCTCGATGCCCAGAATCAGCGGTAAATTCACCGGGTAAGGTTGCCCAGCCCGATGTTGGGTATCCACAAAATTCACCCCAATCGCACGATTGCGAACTAGAACCTCATTGGTGTTGGGGGTAGGAATGGGCACCTGGCTTACCCGCAAACTGTCAGCCTCCCCAAACGCAGTGACGTTAACGGCATTCATCAAAGGACTCATAGGGTTCTGCCTCATATCCAGGGAAATCGATGGGGTCGGAAATCAGCAAAGGCATCATCAATGTAGTAAGGCACAATCACCCGTCCTGGCGCTGACACACTGTCAAGACGCTGAAGTTCGACTGCACTGAAACTCACCTCACGAGCCTGGATGACATCCTTCAACTGGGCAACTGTTTTAGGACCCATGAGCACACTGGTGACAGCTTCATGGCGCAGACACCAAGCCATGGCAATTTGAGCAGGGCCATAGCCCTTTTTCTCCGCAAGTTGCCGAACCACCTCGACGACATCAAAGGCTTCTGGTTTGAAATGGCGATCAGCCCAGTCATTAGCTTCACTCAAACGCGATCCCCCCGGTCGCTCGGCATCACGGGTGTACTTGCCCGTTAGGAAGCCACCGGCCAATGGAGACCATACCGTCACAGCCATGCCGTAGGACTGCGTCATCGGAAAGAGTTCTCGCTCGGCTCGTCGGTCTAGCAAGTGATAGGCTGATTGCTCACAAACAAACCGATTCAGTCCATACTCTTTGGCCACCCACAAGGATTCAATCAGTTTCCACGCGGCAAAATCACTTGAGCCGATGTAGCGGACATCGCCTGCCCGCACCAAATCATCGAGGGCACGCAAGGTTTCATCAATCGGAATCTGGGTGCTGGGGCGGTGGATATAAAAGATATCCAGATAGTCTGTCTGCAGTCGCCTGAGCGACGCATGGCATTGCTCAATAATGTGTCGTCGATGATTATTGCTGCTGTTTGGGTCAGTTGCATCCATCTGCACATGAACTTTAGTGCCTAACACCACCCGCGCCCGCTGGCCAGACTCCTTCAGTGCCCGCCCTAAAATTTCCTCGCTGCGCCCCTGGTTGTAGATATTGGCCGTGTCGATAAAGTTGATACCCTGCTCCAGTGCTGCCGCAACAATGTGCTTGCTGGTAACCTCGTCAGTCACTCCACCAAAGTTCATCGTTCCTAAGCACAAAGGGCTAACCTGAACCCCTGTGCGCCCGAGTGTTACGTAATTCATGGACCTCGCTCCTGTACTTGACTGAATCGGTCAACAGCCTGCGGACAAAATAGCGACAGCTTCACAACAACAGAACGAGCTGATTAAACGCCCCAAAACGGGTAAGGTCCAGGGCAAGACAACGATCACCGCCGTGATACACATCGAAGCTTTGGTCACTCAAGGGTCAATTAGCCTTTCTGTGAACGCGCTTACGACGTTTTCTGAGTGTAATCATCAGCTCATCAAAACGACGAATGTTGGCTGCCGTGACAGGAAGTACAGCGATGAGGCGTAGGGTTAAAGAATTTGCAGTCTTATTATTGCTCTTGAAATATGAATCGGGTTTAAGTTAAAACACTTTTGCTCTTCTACAACAATCTTGAAACCGTATTGCTTGGCAGAGGCTCCAGTGCAAAGTATTGGCAGCTGAAATTTTGTATAAGTGAATTAACTTGAGATATAGCTTCTGTAGGGACGTCTGCGATCGCGCGATTGCCTACATTGCTATGAAGCCTACATTGCTATGAATCTGTATCACTTAACGATTGCTGTTTTGGCTAGTCTATACATTAGCTACGGTTTGCGTTTATTCAACAATGTTGAATAAA
>JBCBJE010000116.1:0-9757 GCA_038523735.1 Cyanobacteria bacterium J06626_18
TAGCCAAATGTGGATGGCGCAACTGGTAGATGATCTACCCTAGGGCGGTGCCGCTGTTAGTGAATGCAAGGCCAACTAACCCAGCTAGTCCTAACGCGTCTTCTATGAGGACTACAAGTAAGCGAGATTGAGACATAATCCGTTTATTCTGGATACCAATCCTTGCTGAAGCGGGAAGTATTTGGATATACTAAAGAAATGCTACTCAAGGGCGAATGGCGGAATTGGTAGACGCACCACACTCAAAATGTGGCGGCTTCGGTCGTGAGAGTTCGAGTCTCTCTTCGCCCATGTCAATCTGAAGGAAAAGGTCCATGGCTAGACTAAAGCGATGGGAATCGCCCCGGAAGTCAGGGCGCAACGATAGAGGGCGTGGCGGTTCGGCAAGGCAACGACAGCTCCGCAAACGCGACCAAGTGCTCAGACAGCGGTTGAAAGATAGCAAGAAGAAAGATTCAGGTTCAAGAGAGGTCAGCGACCTCTCTTTTTTATTGGGCGGTTCGTGTCGATTTGGGGCTGCTGATCAGCGGATTGGGTGACCCCCCTGAATCCCTCCTGGCAAAGGAGGGAAATGCTTAACGATTTCGTTCGGGTGTTTTTGGGGGGACGACTTTTCTTACTGCGTTGCTTCCTGCATCCACGAAACAACGGCATCGGCTAGGGCATTGGCTAGGTCTTGCTGAGCGGTGGGGTCGGTGATCCACTCGAACTCGTAGGGATTGATCATGAAACCGAGTTCGAGGAGAACGCTGGGCGTGACGGTGGGGCGAGTCAAGGCCAGGTTGTTCCAGTAGACGCCGTAGGAAGGACGGTCCAGGGTCTCAACCAGATAGTCGTGGATAAATTGGGCTAGGGAGTGGGCTTGGGCGTTGTACCAAAACGTGCCAATCCCAGCAGTATTGAGGGCATCGCCTGCATCGGGTAACGCATTGTAGTGGACGCTAAGTGCGAGAGTCGGCTCAACTTGATTGATGATATCGACGCGATCGCGAGGAAACAGGTCATCATCGCCCTCACGGGTCATCACAACCTCGGCGCCCCGCGCCTCCAGAGCGTCCTGTAAGAGGTTCGATACGACCAAGTTCACGTCTTTCTCGGGATAGCCATTAGGACCTCGCGCACCTAAGTCGTTCTGGCTGCCGTGACCAGGGTCAATCAGAATCGTGGTGCCCGCTAACGGGGCATCAGCTGCCTGCAGTTGGGGTGGATGCTTGAGCGACAGAACTAGCGTAGTCCCTTCATAGTGAAGCTTGTAGCCCCACTGCTGCGTCTTGAGCTGAAACCGATACTGAGCTTTGTCAGGCAGGACAGGGGTCCAGTCCAGACGTTCAATCACCGGGTCCGCATCGAGGTAAATCGTGTCCGTTTGCGGGGTGGTGTTGTGGAGGGTCAGCGTTAGCGTGTCAGCAGTTTGGTCAACGCTGATGGGCACAGGTGCCTGCAGCGGAAAACGCACCTCCGTCCAGCCCGGAATTTGTCGAGAAGTAACGCTGCGAATGATGGATTGAGGGGGCGCAGCAGCGCTGGTTACTGCGGTTTCTGAGGCGCGAATCCAGCCGCCATAGGCCAAACGCAACCACTCGCCTTCGGTCCCGACCACGGCAGCAAGAGTACCTTGCGGTAAGGGCGTAATGCGAGAGTAGTTGGTGCTGGGTCCTGTACGTGCCACCCCCGATTCAACAATAACTTCTGCGACCTGAAAGGGAGTTGTCACGGTCCGCTTGACCGAGCCTGGAGCTACTTCAAAGAAAGCTGTTGCCTGACTCACTGAACTGTCTTCACCTGATGCAAGTGCTTGGTTTTGAATGCTTACCCTATACCTGGGCTGCCCCAATTGTCCGGTGGATGGAACCACTGTGCAGCCTTCGTAAGGGGTTGCGGCCAGCAATATAGGCTCATTTTGGTCAGTTAGAACGGCGGAATTAGGCGGCAAGGTGACGGCGTTGGGCATTGGTGCCAGGGGGATCTGTTGCCCGCCCCACTCGACGGAAATCGCGGCATTGGGGACTGCGATCGCACTAAAGCAGACTAATTCTCCTGGCTGTCGGGTGATATCCACTTGGGGCGTCAGGGAATCGGGTAGGAAGCCTAGCTCGGATGGTACGGTTGGCGTTGCCGTGACACGCGTAATCGCTACTGTCAGGCTCGCATCCCCCTGAGTTAGGGTCAAGACATTTTCTCCCAGCTCCAGCGGCACCGTTGGGGCAAAGTGTCCAGCGGTGCTCCGTTCAGTGATCGGCTCGCCATTGATGAGGACAGGACGATCGGGATCAGCGGTGCCAATTAAAAAGATGCGATCAGCCGTGGTTTCATGCTCTGTCGGTGGATAGGCCAGGAAAAGGCTGCTCTCGGCAAATGCTGGAGCCATTGTGATCACACTCCCCCAAGCACTCAGCCCCAACCCGAGCACTAATCCCTTGCCCATCGGTAAACCCCGCTATCATCGTTCCTCAGTCTACGACTTCGTACGCCGATATAGAAACGGATTTACCCAGAACACGTACAGGCTGCGATGGTTAAGCCACTAGTGATGCACCCTAATGATTCTGAGCGTCCTAACTCACCACAGCCTATAAGTAGTACGGGACGGTTAGCTGGCTCTACTTTTGAGCTTGGAACCTGCGATCGCCATCATCGCTACACCAAGACCCACCCATGAAGCAGGTTCCGGTGTAGACACGGGTTCTGGTGTAGGCGGCTCAGGCGGTTCAGATGGACTAGCAGGCATGATAGCGGCAGTCGCAATTTCCTGAGGATTGACAATGCCTTCCGTACCAGCAGGCGCAAACGCCCCGTCTTGAAACTCCCCTGGAGCTATTTGTGGCGCTTCGTTAGGGTCCGCTGCCGGAAAGTTAAATTCGACTTCAACCAGCGTACCGGTACCGAAGAAATCATCGGGAACAGTTTGAAGGGTGTAGGCGACCACAGAGCCATCGGCAGGGGAGGATGTAAGCGCAATGTGAGCCGTGGAGTTGTCTTCTGTCAACATTTCCACTTCATTGAGCTGCTCGTCAAAGACCTGAATTTCAAACTCATCGAGCTCAAACAGTCCAGCATTGGTCACGATGGGGTTTACATCCGGGGCATCCGAGGCATAGCTGAAAGTCCCTTCAAAAGAACCGTCGCTAATCAGACCTTCTTCCGTAAACGTTCCCTCCACATCAAACATCATGGTAGCGGCACCCGCGGGGGCAGCCAGCCAGCTAGCCAATAGGGCTAGCAAAAGGGCTTTTTTCATAGAACCAATCAAATAAAAGGGGCATCGAAAAATACAGCATACGCGCTCCGACATTAAAACCGCCAGGTAGTCGATCACATCACAAAATAAGAATGCACCTGAGTGGATTACCTGACACGGTTTTTGCTGAATCAAATTCTAAAAATCTTTCCTGAAAAGGGATCGCCATCAGCAGGACTTAATCTTTCCATAACTTTGAGATCTGAAGCAATGTGCCCTTAGTTACTGACAGCAACTTGCAAGTCTTCTCAGTGTAGCCAGACCAAGACTATGGTGTGATGGTTTGTCAAGCCATCTTCGGCAGTGTGGTTGCGGGACTTGCGAAAACCTAGACAGGCTTGAAGATATGGGTAAAGAATTGTCTAAAGTTAAGGGTGAGGTGTTGTGCGCTGAACAACAGTCCTCCAAGACCTCTGGTAGAGTATTCATCACGCAAATCATCACACACCGCCCGCACATTCCTGCCTATCGTTATCATGCATCAGAGCAGTTCCCTCGATTTCAAGCTTGTTCAGCGGGTGTGTCTACTACAGCAAGCGCTGGACCAGGCGCTTGCTGCTCTTCAAGATCTGAGAAGTCAGGTTCAAGATAAAGAATGGATTGAAACTCAGCTTGCCAACACCGAAAAGTATGCCAATGTTCAGCAGCAGGCGATCGCCCAGCTCAAGCAGCATTTAAGCCAGTTCACGGAAGTGCAGCATCGTTTGTTAGACGTAACCGCATACCGTCTGAACACATTGATTGACTATCAGCAAGCTGAATTCAATCGCTTACGAATTCAAATCCAGCAGGGCCAAATTGAACTCCAGTCATATTTACAGTACTTGGGGGGGCACTGCAGCTCAGAAAACACATCACCCGACTATTACTTGGCCTTAGAAGCTGAAGTAATGATGGCTCGGACAATGGCGGTGAGCCTTAGTCGTCAGGTCAACACCGCTAAACAATACCTCGATAGCCTGGCCTCAGACCTCAGCAATCATCATCTGAATTTGAGCCATATCATCAAAACGCTCCAGGCCATGGGCGCCGACTTGAATACGTTTGAAGCAACCGCGGACACCTCATCAGCAACTTCGGCAATCGCACTCAATAGCGCGACAGCAAATACCGCAGCCTTGAATGGTAGAACCACCGCAGACAGTGAATGCCTCAAGGCAGACGCACTCAATTCAGAGGCCGAAGACGTCAGTCTGCTGCAGGATTCTCTGAGACGACAAGCGCAGCGTATTCAAGAACTGGAAGCGCTGCTGATGGAGCAATTTGGACAGCGTACTCAGCTCAAGCAGCGCTGCCAAGCCTTAGCCGTTGAGAAGGATTACTACAAGCGCGAACTAGAAGCCTTAAAGGCGACACAGGCGCAGCCTCCGCAGCAGCCTGAAGCAGCAACTGCTGATATGGAATCGCCAGTTTTTACGGATCCGACACCACATCATCGTCTGCGATCGCAGCCTCATCCTCCGATTCAACCGCTGAAGCTCCAGGAGGAATCAGAATAATATCAATTAAGGCAACCAAGTAGGTGACAAACCTGTATGGGGCAGCAACTCTGGTAATTGGGGAGCGGCAAAGATGCCTGCGGATGATTCCTGCGGGGTGTTAAACAGCGACAGCACCAAGGTTTGCACCGAGAAAGCAGTTGAGTCAGCCCCCTCCGGAGCTGAAACTTCGATGAGGGCATCTAGCCCATCGGGTGAAACACTTACTGAGACCCGCGACATCGGTGGAAAACTAAGCAGCCTTAGGGATTCTTGTGTCTGTAAATTGATTGCTTCTAAAAAGGGCTGCTCTTGGTAGGCTTCTCCGGGTAGAACTTCACTGGCTAGTACGTAGACAGTCTGGTTAGTCGGACTAAACTGAGCACTCAAGATGGCTCCTGTCACATTGAGGAGCTCTTGCTCCTCGCCTTGGTTTGTTACCACCACCAAACTCTCAGTGAACCGTCGCTCCGGATCATTTTGATTGAAGTCCACCATGGCCGCGGCTGATCCATCACTACTGATGTCAAACACCCGGCCAAACTCGGGCAAAAAGTCAAGGGGTTGGTTGGCAGCGATCGCATCTTCTGATTCCTCCGATGCCGCTGCTAAGGGAATCACCGCAGTTCCCTGACCTTGCAGCATCAGCAAGGTTTGGTTATCGGGTGCAATTAGAAACTCGCCGCCGGGCTCTGTTTGCAAAGGGCGCGGATCCTCATCTTCCCGTAAGATCCAGGGACCAAAATCAGCCGGATCAGACTGGTTAACGCGCTGCACCACGATTGTGCGACCATCCGGCGAGAGATCGAAAGCCAAGTTTTGATAGGTATCGCTGCCTAAGATAGGTGTGAGGGTGCCTGCCTCAGCAGTTACCATGAGCGGCTCATTTTCTTGTCCCTGTAGGGCTTCAGGGGGATTCGCTAGCAATCCCGTTGCGACTGCATAGAGAGCAGGTGCAAGATTGCTAGCCGCTGGTGCATCCGCCTCGACCGCTGAAAACAGGAGACAATCCCCCAGGGGATAGGGTTCAAAATTGAGCACCTTGAGGTCAGAGGGCGTGAGGATTAGCGTTTGCTCTTCCCGCGTAAAGTTAACCAGCACCAGTCGATCTTTTTCTTCCCCCTGTGTGCCAATGTAGGCCATGGCGCGATCGCGGCTTCGAAAGGTGCCATTAAAAGCCTCGAAGCGGGTGTCTGCGTCCTCACCTGAAAACCGATCCTGGGCATCTGGCAACCCTACCTCAAAGGTTTCGCCGTAAGGAACCGGCACATCGAGGGTATAAGCCATACGGCGGCCAGCCCAGCTAATGCGTCCGGGGATAAGGGGGGTAATGGCCAAGTTAGCTTCCACGCTGGCCGTGTCCATAGGCCGACTAAAGGACAAGATAAAAGCGCCATTTTCAGCCCCAACCGTTCGTTCCTGCCACGAAAACTCCTGCACGCGGGCGGTAGCATGATCGCCTGAAACAACTAACAAAACTGCCACCACCACCAGCCCGGCCATCAGGCTTAAGGCTACCTGATCGAGAGCCTGCCGGGGGCTATGGCGCGATCGCAATAGCGGGTTAGAACTCATAGGGATTATCGGGTTCGGGCACAGACGTGACTGAGGCGGACTGAATGACGAGACGACGCTGGCCATCAATCGTCTCAGTCATCATGTTTCCTTGCACGGTAATCCAGCTATCCAGGTCAAATTCACTGCGATCGCCCTCAAGCTTGACGGGTAGCCCAACCGGGTAGGCATCGGCCGCGCAGCAGGTCAGCACGAACCGGGCCACCATCAGGTGATTTTCGCTCCAGTTGGGAGGATGAATCACAAACCCGGTAACGTTGACCGGATCGTCCTCATAGGCATCGGGTTCCGGATAGACATTGAGTGTCCGGATCCATTCAATCAGGCGACGCTCTTCGGGAGGGGTGTTCCGCATAAAGCGTTGGGGCTGCGATCGCGTTAACGCAACTGGGTCAGCAATGCCCCGCGCCAAAGCCGTATCACTAGCAAAGGGACGCGGTACATAAATTAGCCCGAACACGGCAATGCCCAGCAGTATTGCCAAACTCCACCGCTGCGGCAGCAGGGCGATGTGAGGCATATTGACGGTTTGTCTTGACCGGATGAGGGCCATGCCCCGCCACACTGCCAGTGACAATAAAATCCAACCCGCCCCAATTGCCAGCCAGTGGTAATCCTTGTGTAGCAGCACAGCCAGCAGCCCCGTCCACCAGTATCGCAAAATCATTAGCCCCCACAGTAGTAGAGCCAGAACATCCAGCGCAATTGGCCAAGGAAATGATCGTTTCATCGCAGGATAGCCATTACCAACTTGTGTACAAATTCACGACCAGCGTACAAACAAACGTCAGTTGAGCTGCCAGGGCAAACAAGTAGATGACGGCCTTCCCCTTAAAGGTCGTCAACAGGAGTGAAATATTTTTCAGGTCAATCATCGGACCAAACACTAGAAATGCCAACAGGGAACCGCTGGTGAAAACGGAGGCAAACGACAGCGCAAAGAATGAGTCGACAGTGGAGCAAATGGACACGACCCACGCTAGTAGCATCATGGCAATGATGGACGTGATGGGACCTTGACCCAGAGCCAGAATCCAATCGCGGGGTATGGCCACCTGCACCGTTGCGGCGATCGCGCTGCCAAAGACCAAGACTGCCCCTAGCTCCCGAAACTCTTGCAGCATCATTTCCAGAATTGCACGGGCTTTGAACGGCCACGGCTTTTGCGAGAGGGAACCCGCATCCAGCACGGCTGCAATGGGCTGATCCAACCGCTGACTCCCCTTCGACTGAAGTAAGTAGGTGCCGCCAGCGAGTAGTGAGTTTTCCGCGATCGCGGGTGTCGTCGCGGGTGTAGGTAAATACCGGGCAATCGTCGGCTGTAAAAAGGGACGCATGTCCTTTTGGACGCTGAATACGCAGGCGATTATCACGGAAATCAGGATCGTTAGCCCGACGCGCCAAAACACCATGGAGGGCTGATCGCGAAAAGCCACCCAGGTCGCCCAAAACACAATTGGATTCACCGTCGGAGCGGCCAGCAAAAACCCAATAGCCAATGCTGAAGGGGCTCCCTGCATCAGTAAGCGGCGCGCAACTGGCACGTTGCCACATTCACAGACCGGAAACAAACATCCAAATAGACTGCCCGAAAGAGCTGCCAAGACGGGATTACCCGGCACCCACTCGATCAGCTTGCGCTCATCGACCAACACAGCCAAGCAGCTAGAGAAGACCACCCCCATTAATAAGAACGGAGTGGCTTCTACTAATAAGCTCAAAAACAAGGTCAGCCCTTGGTTCAGTTGGGACATCGCTACCGGAAATAAGCTGTAGACCGTTTAGGAAACGCCAACATACGAAAGAATCCCTGGCAACACGACACCGCGATCGCGGCTACCAAGATAAACATTTCGCCATAGTAGCGCGTCGTGACAGCAAGGTGTCGAAGACAACTTTCCCTCACCACAGTCGAATCTCGCTGACGCTGATATTGCCAGCAAAGCAAACATCCACATCTGCCCCGGTATCGCGTTCGCGCTGGCTATACCTGCCGGTGTATTGAAAATAGTTATCCTCAACCATAAATTCTCTGGGTAGCGGTTGAGTACACACTGGACATTCCACGATGGCAGGATCCGGATCATCTGCCTGTAAATGCGGTAAGTTCACATTCCAAAATCGACCCGGTGCGGGCTTTTGCCCCATCAGTCTGTCTAGCACCTTAGCCGCTAAGTGACTCGCGACCTCCCAGTCGATGGGCCGTCGGTCCTGAATGTAGTGAGAAATGGCAATACCGGGCACCCGCAATAGCGCTGCCTCGCGTACCGCTGCCACGGTGCCCGAAACGTAAATATCTGCACCCATGTTACCGCCCGCGTTAATTCCCGACAGCACCCACTGCGCCTCCGGATACAAATGACTCACCGCTACCCGCGTACAGTCTGCCGGCGTCCCCCCGATTGCATATTCCCGCTCACCGCGCTGCTCAATAGCAATAGGTTTACTACGACTCAGCTGGTGGCTGCATCCAGATAGCGGTCGATCAGGGGCTGCGATCGCAGTCATCTGTCCTGGCAAAGCCGCTTGCAGTGCGCGAATACCGGGTGCATCGATGCCGTCGTCGTTGGTGAGGATGAGGGTCATGGGGTGAGAGAGTGAGGGAGTGGGTAGCAGGAAAACCAGTGAACCAAGAACTAAGAACCGATTACCAATTACCAGCTGAGAACCAAGAACCGTCTGTTCCTTGTTCCCTGTTCCCTATTTCCCAGAACTAGAATATAGCTACCCTCCGGCACGGAGAAACATAACATGCCTTCTCCCTTTCCTGGGATGGATCCGTATCTAGAGCATCCGGCGCTATGGTCTGAGTTTCATGATCGGCTGATTTTGGCGATTGCGATCGCGATCGCGCCGCAGCTACGGCCCAAATATCGAGTGGCGATTGAGAAACGTACCTATTTAGACGACACCTTGTCGCTCAAAATTCCCGATGTTGCGGTTATTGAATCGAAGCCCGAAGTCTCCCAGCATGTACAGACAGCGACGACTTCTACGTCAGGAAGGGCGCTCACAGTCACGATACCGATGCCCGAAGAGTTTAGAGAACGGTACTTAGAGATTCGCGAGGTCTCAACCGGGCGAGTGATTACGGTGATTGAACTGTTGTCACCCAAAAATAAACGCGCTGGTAAGGGAAGAGACGCATACGAAGAAAAGCGCATGGGAATTTTTAGCAGCCGGACTCATTTAATCGAAATCGACTTATTGAGAGCTGGAAAATCCATGCAGGTTCTAGAGCAAGTGCCGTTTGGTGACTATCAAATTTTGATTGCTCGCCAAGAGCAACGGCCCAAGGCAGATCTACACACCTTTAACCTGCAGCATCAAATCCCTGTATTTTTAGTGCCTTTACAACCCGAGGATGAAGAACCCTCCCTCAATCTCAAAATTCTCATTGATGAGGTTTATGACCAAGCGGTATTTGACTTGGCGATTGACTACACCCAAGCGACCGTTCCTCTGA
>JBCBJE010000117.1:0-9747 GCA_038523735.1 Cyanobacteria bacterium J06626_18
CCACCAGGGAAGCCTGGCTAAAGCGCTGACGCTGGCCCGTCGTGGCCACTGTCTCAGTAATAGTTGCCTGGGCTTTACGCTGCCAGTCAATATCCAAAGTGGTCTCAACGATCAAACCACCTTTCTCAATGACTTCAGGCGGCAGGAGTTCACCCATTTGCTTCTGGACATAGATGGTGAAGTAGGGGAACTCACTGTAAAGAAACTTTGGCTGCTTAGGCGTCGTGGCGATTTCAGTTGCGATCGCCGATCGCGCCTCAGCCTGTGTGATGTCACCTGTCTCTAGCATGCGACGAATCACGCTATTGCGCTGCACGCGTGCAGCCTCTGGATCAACCAGCGGGGAATAGACACTTGGAGCTGGAGCCATCCCTGCAATCAGGGCAGACTCAGCCAGCGTAAGATCCTCGACAGCCTTGCCAAAATAAATCCAAGCGGCGTCGGCAACCCCATAAGCTCCTGCGCCCAAATACACCAGGTTAAGGTAACGCTCTAAAACGACAGACTTGTCGTATGTCTTACTGATTTCCATCGCCAATAAAGCCTCGCGGGCCTTGCGCTGGAAGCTACGCTCTTGGTCTAAAAAGGCAATGCGGGCTAGCTGCTGCGTAATCGTGCTAGCCCCTTCTACTACATCCCGTTGGCGGACGTTGGCTAAGGTGGCGCGAGCAATAGACTGAAAATCAACGCCGTTGTGCTCGTAAAACCGCTGGTCTTCGGCTGCGACAAAGGCATCAATCAGAAAATCAGGAATATCTTCACTGGTGACCTTCTGACGCGTTGCCGGCCCAATTTTCTGCAGTACCGTGCCGTCGTCGGCTTGGATTGTGATTGTACCGCCGCGCTCGTAGGTCAGGAGCCCCGAAACGGGAGGGAGATCGGCCTCGGTCGCCCGCCAAATGCGATAACCGCGACTCAGTCCCCCTGCTCCGGTAGCTCCCAAAAACAGCAGTAGCCAGAAAAGCGGTCGATAATAAAGGGGGCGCCGATAGGGAGGTTTACGCGCTGTTCGGCGGGGTTGACGCCTGGCTGAGCGAGCGGGCGAGGCCCCAGAAGAAGTGGTCGATGAGGACAGGTCCCAGAGGGTAGTAGAGGGTGAAGCCGTGCCATCGGGGCTAGCGAACCAGCTTCTGATGCGTCTTGAAAAAGGATTAGTCACAGCTAATTCTGTCTCCTCTGCCTGCGTTTACCAATGGTGCCAGCGCCCTGATCGGCAATACGCTCGTAGTGAACTTTCTCATTTGGCAGCACCCAATCAGTCAACTTTAAGATACTCTCATGAATCTTCACTAAACGACCGAAGTGTGGCCTAAAGCAAGCGCTGTTACCAACATGCCAAGAACGAGAAACGGTTGCGCACTCGCTTGGTACTTAACATCGTTTTCCAGAGGCGATCGCAGAAAATACATATCTTGAAAGGTGATCTGCGGAATAATTAATAGCACCAGCAGTACCGCATACAGGTTTTGGTGAATGGTCATCAGGTAGGCCGCAACACCACCCTGAAAAACATCAATCATCAGGACACAAATCCAAGCTGCAGTGGTAACACCAAACATCACGGGTAAAGAATTTAACCCCAACTGACGATCACCTTCCACACTTTTGAAATCATTCACGATAGCAATCCCCAACCCTGCCAGACTGTAGAACAGCGTCAGCACTACAATTTGCCAGGTCAGTGTGCCAAATAGAGCATGACCCGCCCACCAGGGTAGGGCAATGTAGCTCGCACCTAAGGCATAGTTGCCCGCCCAGCCATTCTGCTTAAGCTTCAGGGGCGGGGCCGAATAAATGTAGGACAGCAAAGAGCCTCCAACAGCGATCGCAGTCACCATCGGAAACACATGTCCTGCCCAGCTATCGAGGAGAT
The DNA here is from genome assembly GCA_038523735.1 of Cyanobacteria bacterium J06626_18. Taxonomy (GTDB): domain Bacteria; phylum Cyanobacteriota; class Cyanobacteriia; order Phormidesmidales; family Phormidesmidaceae; genus SIO1E4. The sequence goes on from JBCBJE010000117.1 coordinate 1,874, forward strand.
AGGCAACCCCAATGCCCGCAACTAACAGCACCCAGATTTGAGCAATTACTCGCGGTAGGGGGATCGCTCCGGAAGGAATGGGGCGATAAGGTTCATTGATGGCATCGATTTCGCGATCGTAAAAATCATTGAGGGTTTGAGTATAGCCCGCCAGTAATGGCCCCGACAGCAGCATACAGGCCGCTGCTACCAAAATATTTTCCAGCGTCCACGTGTACTGCCCTGAAGACGCTGCCCCGCAAACTACACCCCAAATCAGCGGAATCCACGTAATCGGCTTCATCAGCTGCAGGTGGATTTTCCAGATGGAAGTTTCCCCTGCTTTGGCGCCCTTCATGCCCAGCAACTGACGGGCTTGACTGCCTTGTTCTGGTTGAGGCATATCGGTTGCTTGCGTTCCTTGATCAGCCATGGTGTCTCTAGCGTATGCCTCCGTCTCGATATGATAGAGCCCTTCTAAAAGGAGGGGTAGGCTTTCCCCAGATAATGAACCCAAGCCTAAAGCACGCTGAAGTCTGAGTTTGTGCTCTAAAACGACAAAATTAAAGCATCCTCCTGGAATTTAGCACCCTGAACCGCTCGATTGCTCAGCGAAGTCGGTAGCTGGAGGTTCCGCCGATGGTCGCCTGCTGTTACCGTCACTTCGGGGCCGTATTGCGTGAGGCCAATATCAGCCTTGGTGAAACCGGGTAGAAACAGCCGCACTTGCTTAGCGGCTTCGTCAATCACAACCGGAGCCGGGGCGGCCTGCCGAACAGCCGCGATCGCGGGTACAGCCGCCTGTAAAGGATCCCAATTGTCGCTCTCAAGCTGAGGTAGGCTGTGCACAGAGAGCGGTGCAAAAGCCTCTTCTGGTATTGTTCTGCCCTCTTGTAGAAAGGCCATCACACTGCCAACTGTCAGCCCTACCTGCTGCGAACAGCCCCATAGATGGCGGACCATCGCCACATCATTCGCATCCCCACTAGTGACCAAAAAGCCTAAAACCTGGTGAGGCGACTGTACCGCTGCCCGTCCTGCTTCGAGAACTGAGCGGGCAGATTGCACCGGTTGGTTTAGTGTGTCTTCGCCCCCACTGATATTAAGCACAGCCCCCGCAACCGGCTGAATGAAGGGTGATAATGCTCGCGCTAAGGCAGATTCTTGGACAACCTTTTGAAACCGCCGAATATACCAATCCAAGTTCTCTGGCAAGCTCCACATGCGAAGCGAAGCCTGCCCGGATCGACTGTCTAGAATCAGATAGTTGTATTCTCCCGCCTCATACAACTCACGCAAGGTATTGAGGGTCAGCGCGTCCTCCATGCCTGGAAGAATTGCGAGTTCTTGCCCAAACACCTGCTTCAGAAGAGGATCCCTGAGGTACTGTGCCTCCATAGTTTTGACAATGTCCCAACTCTGCTCTAACAGGGCGGTTGCCTGAAGTTGCCGAATCCAGAGATTAGGGGCAATGGATTGAATTTCTTGGGTCAGAGGGCTACCCCATAGCATCTGGGGTAAAGGGCCACTGTCTTGGGTGAGCCACAACACTTTGCTGCCCTGCTGGGCCAGACTGCGTGCGATCGCAACCGATGCGGTCGCACAGTAGCGACGCGGTTGCCCGAGAAAGGTCAAGATTTGAGGCACAGTTTGCTATTTCCTGCTCTATTGCTGTAAGGCGAGTTCGTCTTCAAAGAACCAGGTGGAGAAGCTGTCATCGAATTCCACAACAACGCCCACACCGCTCCCATCCACCATCTTAAATTGACGCACAACACCGGTTTTTCCCAGATGTCCGACCACATCCTGAGACACGCGATCGCGCAAGCGGCACACCTTCACCTTCTGTCCAATTTCTATGGCCATTCCTAACCTACTCATCTCAACGTGTATTTTCTCTGCTACAGCTTTAAGCAAAACCACTCCACAGTTTATCAGCGTCGTGTGCCATCCCGGAGTACTTTCGGCGCATCTGCACCAGAACCTGCCACCTCCAGAAACCCAGTTCCTGGTCAGGCCCCAAACAGCGTGTTGCCTTCATGCCAGGAACTGGGTTGCGATATCTTGCACTGCCCTCAGAACCCTAGCTCCTGCAAGAACGACAAAACCAACTCGGCCTTAATGCCAGGGACCGAGATTCTGAGAAATGGGTTTCTAAGCAAGCGACTCTATGGCATTGTCTTAGGAATGTCACTGTTTCTGTGTGAGAAGGTAAGCCCCCATGTTGGCGAAGCGAATTTTGCCCTGCCTGGATGTCAAAGCTGGTCGCGTTGTGAAAGGCGTCAACTTTGTCGATCTGCGCGATGCGGGTGATCCAGTTGAGCTGGCGCAAGCCTACAACCAGGCAGGGGCCGATGAACTGGTCTTTCTGGACATCACGGCAACTCACGAAGATCGGGACATTTTGATTGATGTCGTGTATCGAACTGCCGATCAGGTATTCATTCCCCTAACGGTTGGGGGGGGAATTCAATCCTTAGACAAAATCAAACAATTGTTAAGAGCCGGAGCCGACAAGGTCAGCATTAACTCAGCTGCGGTGAAGGATCCTGACTTTATCAATCGCGCCAGCGATCGCTTCGGACGACAGTGTATTGTCGTCGCCATTGATGCCCGTCGTCGGGGCGATGCCGACAATCCTGGTTGGGACGTTTATGTCCGTGGGGGGCGCCAAAACACTGGTATTGATGCGCTTGCTTGGGCTCAAGAGGTCGTTCAGCGCGGAGCCGGTGAGCTACTGATCACCAGCATGGATGCCGACGGCACCCAGGCCGGGTATGACTTAGAGCTGACGCGAGCGATCGGCAAGCAGGTGACGGTTCCAGTCATTGCTTCGGGCGGAGCCGGAACCTGTCACCACATCTATGAAGCCCTCACTGACGGAGGCGCCGAAGCGGCACTGCTAGCGTCGTTGCTACATTATGGCCAGCTCTCTGTGGCTGAAATCAAGACTTACTTGGCCAGTCACGACGTTCCGGTTCGTCAGGCATAATTCCACACTCCCTACAAACCTAACGACTTTATTAAAATCTTGTTACAATGCTTAATAGCGGAGTTTAATAAAAGAGTACAGGCAATCTCTGGATTTATGCTGCTTTTAATATTGGTGGTGGTCATCGCTTTGGTTGCCTGGGCATTGCGCCTGATGGAACAGGCAATTCAGAGCCAAGAGTTTTCATTTATGTTGGCGGGGTTTTTGGTAGCGTCTTCGGCAGCTGCCATGATGGCGGTGTATTTTCTGGCAAACCATTACCTCGTCTACATGGATCATACTGCTGGCATTGTTTCGCAGACAGCAGCAATTCCCTACGATTTGGTAGACACCACATCTTTTCCGGGAGCTGAGGTATCCAAAGGGGTATTTCTGCAGCAGCAGTAGTATCGTTTGCCCCAGTTATTGGCCCAGTAAAGCTCCCCAGGTGGCGGGTCCGACAACGCCGTCATCGACAAGTTGAACGCTTTCCTGAAATTCCATTACAGCCGTCTCTGTACCTGGGCCAAACACGCCATCCAGCGCTCCCGCGTAAAATCCGAGCGCTTTTAATCTTTCCTGTACACGGGTCACAGCTGGCCCATGCATACCGGCCCTGAGCGTAGGTAGTGCAACTGGTTCGTCTTTATCTTCTGATTGAATCTCAGTCGTTTCAGTGGTGTCGGCAATGATTGCGGGTGGCGTCAGGTCGGTTGAAGGGGGGGGCAGCAGCTTATCCCAAGTTGCTGGCCCTACGATGCCGTCGCTGGTAATGCCAACATCTTGCTGAAAGGCTCGAACCGCTGTTTCGGTTGTGTCTTGGTAATTGCCATCAACAGGATTTTGGAAGTAGCCCAGCAAGGTTAGTAATGCCTGCAGCTCCTCAACGGGATTGCCATCACTACCTAACCTCAATGTGGGGCGGGTATTGGTAGCCTGGGCGATCGCAGCTTGTTCTTGAGCAATCGCTGGATGAGGCTCCGACATCGCAACTGTCGGAACGGTTACAGCTGCCAAGCTAAGCATCAGGTAGAACTTTAACCCATCTGGCAATTTGCGAATTGATAGCAGAGAAGAAGGCATGGCAGTCAATGAAACTCTTCTAACGTGAAAAGGGGTGCCTAAAGATTCCCTATAGGGTACCGTGGAGGTCCCAAACCCGATATAGATTTCCATGTTTTCTTTGCGGCGCGATCAGTTCCGGGCGATCCTATTCGGTATTTTGATTGCTGATGCCCTTAGCCACCAGCATTTGTCTGGGAGCCTTGTGCCGTTGTTCTATCGGCAGACAAGCGGCGACGAGCTACCGATACTGACGCCTGTCGCCATCGCCAGCAATCATTGGTGTCAGCAAATTACTACGGTCCTACAGGACTTAACCTGTAATCGCCTCCAACCACATTCCATCGAGCTACTGACTTCTAACACAGCGGGCCAAACGGCTTCGATGTCAGGCGTAGATACTCTCCTACTGACCTTTCCCTGGCTAATTCAAGGCTTAGCATGTTTGGATGCCATCGCTAGCGATGAACTGATGGAGGCAATTTTGCCAGCCGCGATCGCTCCTGCTAGTCGCACCGCCATGAGAGCCTTTTATCGGGCGGCGGCGGCTTTGCTAAAGGGCGATGAATCGGCGATGGACGCTATCTGGCAAGCCGAAACCGATGCCACCAATTTTGCCACGACGTCTCTAGGGCAGGCGGTTGCCCGTTCCTGCGAGCAGGTCTGTTTGGCCGACGGTGATTTTGCAATAACCATGGCCCAGAGCCTCAAAGCATCCCCGCTTATTCCTGGCTTGCCAATTTTGAGCGGCTTTTTGAGTGCTTGCTGGGTCGGGGGGCAAGGCATTCCCACACGCTGGTTGCAGGCGCTTCTCATACCTTCACCGATGCTTCAACAATGGCTAAAGCATCGTTGGTATATTGACAATGCCGTTAGCCTATATAAGTGGGGAGCGTGTTTGAATGATCTTTGGCTAGGGCGACAGATATTATCATCCCAAATGACGTCAAGGCAAAACCACCCTGCCGTCCAATTCGCGATTGAGCCAACATCATGGCCAGATTTTAGGTGACTATAATGTCTACAGGTGTTTTGGAAAAATACTGACTCATCATGGCTAAAAGATCTAATCGTTTGGTGGTAGTCTAGCGCGATGGCTAGCGACCCAATAGAGCATCTGCGATCGCCCAGGGGCACCTTAAATCGACCACTTGTGTGCGAGCCAAGACAACACTGATGTAGCCATGAAGATGATTTGGCGGTGGATTAAGCAAATGGATGCTTTGCAGCAGCCGCTGGACTGTCAGGAAAGTCGCTTCAAGCCTGACCGTTCACCCGATGGTGGTGCTTTCAAGCAAACCTTGCCCCCTCAGCAATCGTCGCGCCGCTGGTTGCCGTGGCTGCGATCGCCTACTTCCAATTCACCAATCCCTTTACCGCCGCGACAAAAACGATGTCACGCCAGTAAGCGAGGTGGGCGCCTCCAGCCAACCGTGGCCTTGACCCTATCGGTTGTTACTTTGACAGCGGCTACGGGACAGCGCTTTTATCGTCAGCCGGCTCTCCAGGTAGGGACTGTTGCCCCTAGTACTGTCTTTGCCCCTGCCGATGCTGTCGTCCCTGACCGCAAGACGACCGAGGAGCAAAGAGCTGCGGCCCGCAGCGGAGCTGTCCCTGTGATGGTGCCGAATCCTGAAAAAACGACTCAGATTGAAAACTCCCTGGAAAATCTTTTTCAACAAGCCGATATCCTACGCCGCCAAGCGGGTCGGTTTCCCTTCGTTGAGACAACCCGATTGTCGCTCGCGACTCAACATTATGTCCGCGAAGCCTCGCCTGCAGAGTGGACGGCAGTCTGGTCACTCGTCAAAACGGTGGTTGCGGAAGCTCGTGGTGAGGCAGAGGCGCAGGGCAATCTCGTGGACATCCTGGCAGCCCGCTTAGATTTTCGGGCAATGAATGCTCAGCAACAGCAAATTGCTCAGGACTTAATTCGCTATCAACAACAACGATCCACTGCCGACTTCAAAACCCTTCAAACCCAAGTGGAGATTGCCAGACATGACTATCAACAGGCTCTGGATGATCTGAACCGTCTTGCAACAGCCGAGCGGGGACTCCCGAAGGACACTATGATCTTTCGGCTCTCTGAGTCCGAATGGAGCAAAGTACAGCGCGAAGTACGGCATGTTTTGCACTACATGCTACTTCAGGGGATCGCTGAAGGTGTTCCCCTGGATCTCCTCGGCATGGCTGGCGAAACGCAGTTGCAGGGAGAGGTGCCCCCCGGGACCGAGATGTTGGCGAAGACGCTGCTACAGGCAGTGCTGGAACCTAACTTGATGCAAGATTTAGATCGGACGCGCGAAAAAGCAGAAGCCGCGGCTGAGGAAGTCCCAGAAGTCACGGTCACAGTGCAGGAAGGGGATATTATTGTCCGCCAAGGCCGCACCATTAACCAATCGACGTTCGTCTTATTGGATCACTTTGGCTTAAGCCAGCGCCGCCTCAATATCGCCAGTCTCATCGGATTTGGGGCTCTGATTGCGGGTGGGGTCGGCATTTTCCTAATTGCTGAGCGCACTGTCAGGCCGGCTCTCAGGAAACAAGATCATGGCTTGATTGTCTTTATTTTGTTAGGAGTAGCCGGTCTTAACATTGTGGGACTGGCCGTGTATAGCCTACCGGCAGTGGGGCTATTGGTCAGCAGTTTCTATGGTGCGACGTTAGGGTCAACCGTGGTGGCGCTGTTAACGCTACTGCTGCCCATTGGAGCCAAAGTGAATGAGATTCCTTTAGTTGCCAGTGCGGTTGGAGCTCTCGTGTGTAGCCTAATCGCGCCGCGTTTGCGATCGCGCGAAGAGCTGGCCCTATTAGGGGGTGTCATCGGCCTGATCCAAGGGGCTACTTACTTGGCTCTGACTTGGATTATTCATCCTTTTGCCCTCACAACCTGGTACTTGCCGCTTTCGGGGGCGATGCTCCAATGTTTTTACGGTGTCATTTCCAGTGTCGTCGCCTTAGGGCTGAGCCCTTATCTGGAGCATCTGTTTGATCTGGTGACGCCTATTCGCCTAGCCGAATTATCCAGTCCTAACCGGCCAACCTTAAAACGGTTAGCGTCGGAAGCTCCCGGAACGTTTCAACATACGTTGTTTGTCGCGTCACTGGCCGAAGCAGCGGCCCGAGCCCTACGCTGTAATGTTGAGCTAGTTAGGGCTGGGACCCTGTATCATGACATCGGCAAAATGCATGACCCACTGGGCTTCATCGAAAATCAGATGGGAGGCCCCAACAAACACGATGAGATTAATGATCCGTGGGCAAGTGCTGACATCATCAAAAAGCATGTCAGTGAAGGCTTAGTCATGGCCCGCCGCTGCCGTTTACCCAAAGCCGTTAGAGCCTTCATTCCGGAGCACCAAGGAACGATGCTAATTGGCTATTTCTATCACCAAGCCAAGGAACAAGCCAGGACAGGTGAAGCGGTGACCGTCAGTGAGCAAGACTTTCGGTACGATGGCCCAATTCCCCAGTCCCCTGAAACCGGGATTGTAATGCTGGCCGATTCTTGTGAAGCGGCGCTGCGATCGCTTAAGGAAGCCTCACCCGAAGAAGCCTTGGCAATGGTCAACCGGATTCTGAAAGCTCGCTGGCATGACCATCAACTGGTGGACTCTGGCCTAACGCGGGAGCATATGGGTATCATTGCCGAGGTGTTTGTGCAGGTATGGCAGCAGTACAATCACAAACGCATTGCCTACCCTAAAAGCAGCCTCAGTCCTATTCCCAATCGCTCATAACCGTAATCTTTTAAATGATTGCCGATCCTTGAGCATCAATTTGAGTTGTTGACAGCCTGCCGCTTCTCGTTGGTATAATGCAACACATTCTTGTGGTTAGATACTCTGACAAAGAAGAG
>JBCBJE010000118.1:0-9699 GCA_038523735.1 Cyanobacteria bacterium J06626_18
TGCCTTTTCTCGCTTTATCTTTGGGTGTGCTTATACCTATTATCGTAAGCAGACTTTCAGAAAGCATTACTCTATCCCGGTATTCAAATAACCCTCAATTACACTATCCCGCTTGGGATGTTAATCTAGCTCTCATATTTTTCCTTAATTCTGTATTTATGTACGTGCTACTGATATTGCATATTGTGTATGATCGCTGGCCTCAAAGATTGGATTAATTTAATTCTTATCAACAGTGCAAAGGTAGTCTCAGACACTTTATTTTTGGCAAAAGCATCCGATGCAAGCCTCAGTGACAGGAAAGTTTCATGTCTAACTTCGACTCTACCAAGACCTCCCTTGCAACCCTCCTTGCGAGAATTGTGGAGGGCAAAATCCAATTACCAGATTTTCAACGAGGCTGGGTTTGGAGCGATGAGGCGATTCGTTCCCTGCTAGTCAGCATTGGTCGCTCCTTCCCGATTGGGGCCGTGATGATGCTAGAGGCTGGCGGCGAAACCCGCTTCAAAGTTCGTCCCATTGAAGGGCTAGACCCAAACAAATTGACTCCTGACAAAGCTGAGAAATTAATTTTGGACGGACAGCAGCGCCTTACTTCTCTGACTCAAGTTTTGATGCTGCAACAGCCCGTATCTACCCGTACTGCCACTCGAAAAGCAATCAAACGCTATTACTACGTCGATATCGAGACCGCTCTACTGGGTCCTCAATTCTACGAAGACGCAATCATTGGTATTGATGAAACCCGCACCATTCGCAGCAACTTCGGCAGGACCCTTGACCTTGATCTGAGAATACCTGATAAAGAATACGAGAATTTTTATTTTCCCTGTAATCAGATCCTTAACTCCGATGCCTGGGAGGAAGGGCTACTTGCTCACGCGCAGGAAAAGTTTCCTCAATTTATGCAATTCCGTAGGCAATTTGTTAAAGCCTTTCGCGAATATGCCGTCCCTGTCATTGAACTCAGCAAAGAAAACTCAAAAGAAGCCGTTTGCCTCGTGTTTGAGAAGGTCAATACTGGGGGTGTACCGCTATCCGTATTTGAACTGGTTACCGCTACGTATGCTGCCGACGGTGTAAATCTCCGCGATGAATGGTATGGCAACAACAAACTAGAAATTGAAGGGATCCAAAAGCAGCTCTATAAACAGCGACTCCTCCGCAATGTACAGGCCACGGACTTCCTTCAGGGGCTTAGCCTGCTCCACACCTGGGAAAAACGAAAAGCTGATATTGCAGCAGGCAAAACTGGCAAACAAGTTAGCGGCATTAGCGCCAAGCGAGAAGCCGTTTTATCACTTCCCGTTGAAGCCTTTCAGCGTTGGCAAGATAAACTTACAGCGGGCTTTTGGGATGCAGCTAAACTTCTGCGTAAAGAGTCTTTCTTCAGCACTCGCGATTTACCCTACAACTCGCAACTCGTTCCACTCGCAGCCGTCCTCGCACTGCTGGGTGACGACTGGTTGAACCCTTTGACCTATGACAAGCTGGTGCGCTGGTATTGGTGCGGTGTATTGGGCGAACTCTACGGTAGCGCCACCGAAACTCGCTTTGCTGCTGACTTGCAAGGACTTATGGACTGGATTCAACGCGAAAACGCTCCAGAGCCTACCACGATTCGCGACGCCAACTTTCAGCCCACTCGCCTTTACAGCCTCTCTACCCGCAACAGTGCCGCGTACAAAGGCATTAGCGTTCTCGTACAGCGCGAAGGCGCACAAGACTTCTTTTGGAAATCTACGATTCGTGACTTAGACGAGACGGACTGGGAGGAATGCAAGCTCGATATCCACCATATTTTTCCTCAGAAATGGTGCAGAGACAGGGACATTCCTCGCAATCAGTACAACTGCATCCTTAACAAAACTCCTATTTCGTACCGAGCTAACCGGATGATTGGTGGCAAAGCGCCCAGTGCCTATCTCCAGCAGCTTCAAAACCACCAGCACATTCAGCTAGACACTGCTGGAATGGACGCTATCCTCGAAACTCACGCCATCAAACCCATCTATTTACGAAATGATGATTTTGTTGGTTTTCTAGCTGCCCGTCAGCAAATACTTTTGAAAAAAATTGAGACCGCGATGGGTAAGCCTATCGCTGCTACTGAAGAAGTGATTGCGACCCAGTACATAGAGGACGAGGAAGAGTAGCCCTTTCCTTAGGGCAGAGCAATGGGGAGTGTGCCCCAGCAGAGCTGGGGCGGCAGGTGGAGAGATTAGGGTTGGGGGACGTCGTTGAGGGACCAGCGGTAGTCGATCGCGATGCCGAGGCGTTCGCAATCTTCTTCCAACTTGCGTTGCTGAGAGAGGGCCTTCCGCATTGTGATAATCAGCTCGTTGACTTCTGTTTTGAGGGAAGGTTCTTCATAAACGGCGAAAGAGGTTTGCTGTTCTAGGAGTTGCAACAGCAGTTCGTAATGTACATGGGACGGCAGAGGAATAGACTCGCTCATAGGGTGGGGTGAATCCTGATAGAAGAGGGTGAAATAAAGCGTTAGGTATAGAGTTGCGCAATCGCATCAATTAGATTTGATTGTCGCATCAGAGACTCCCCAACCAACATACCTTGAGCGCCAGCTCGGACGACCTTGGCTACATCAGTGGCCGTGTGAATTCCAGACTCACTCACAACGAAGATGTTTCGCGATCGCAGCTCCGCTTGGTGCGATGCCACCAGTTGCTCTGTTATCGCTAAGGAAGTCTCAAACGTTTCTAGGTTACGGTTATTGATGCCGATCAGTTGAATCGTCTTGATGGCTAAAACCCGATCCAGCTCTTCTGGCGTATGCACTTCGACTAGCGTTCGCATGCCGAGAGCCTGAGCAATCTGTGTAAAGTAGCGCAGATCCTCGTCACTCAGAATGGCAGCAATCAGTAATACCGCATCGGCTCCTCTAACCCGGGCTAAATACATCTGGTAGGGATACAGGATGAACTCTTTACAGAGTAGGGGCAGGTCAACGGCAGCACGAATCTGGGTCAGATACTCGAAGCTGCCTTGAAAGAAGGCTTCATCGGTCAGGACCGATAGACACGTCGCGCCGCCAGCTTGGTAGGCTTGGGCAATCGCAACTGGATCAAAGTCTTCACTAATAATCCCCTTGCTGGGAGACGCTTTTTTGACCTCGGCAATCAGGGCAGGGGTGCGATCGCTATTTTGTAGGGCGGCCAAAAAATCACGAGCGGGGGGCGCACTCAACACTTGGCGTTGCAGATCCGCTAGCGGCAAGTTTCGCCGTAGCTTCTCGACTTCCTTCTCCTTGTGCCAAACAATTTCTTCCAGAATGCTGCTGGGTTCAGCATCAGGGGCTTTGACCTTGTAGGTCAGATATTGCACGGACACCTCAGGGTAAGGAGACCGACGACGAATTTCCATATCTCAGGCCCTCATGCGCTAACAACAGCTCGCTTAAACGCCTCATCCATTACCTCAGACAAGGTCGGATGAGTATGCACACAGTAAGACAGATCGGTTACGGTCTGTCCCTGGGCGATCGCATTAGCCGCTTCCTGAATCAAGTCGGAGGCGTGGAGTCCCAAGATGTGCGCGCCGAGAATTTCGCCCGTATCTTTGCGGTAAATCACCTTGGCTAATCCGTCTGATTCGCCCTCGGCAAGCGCTTTAGAGTTGCCCTTAAAGTAGGTTTTGACGGTCGCAATTTCGAAGCCTTCCTGAGCGGCTAGGTCTTGAGCTTGAGGTTGAGTCAGGCCCACGAAGCTGACTTCGGGATGAGTGAAAGCAGCCGCTGGGATACTGCGGTAGTTTACTTCGCGCGACTCACCACAAATGTTGTCCACAGCCACCACTCCTTGAGCGGAGGCTGTATGCGCTAGCATCATTTTGCCTGTGGCATCGCCAATGGCCCAAAGGTGAGGTATTGGCTCTTCCGCCCGTAGGACCTGCAGGGTATCGTTTATCGCAATGAAGCCCCGTCGGTCTGTTTCCACGCCTACGGCTGCCAAGCCAAGATCCTTCGTTGCCGGAATGCGCCCAGTTGCGACCAAACAGGCATCCACTTCGAGGACGTCCACAACCTCTTTCGTTTCGCGATCAGCTAGCTCAATAATCACAGGCGAACCTGGCGTCACCTTCATCGCCAGCACGCCCGCTCGCGTTTCCACATCTCTGGGTTTAATCAACACCCGCTCTGCGACTTTGGCGATATCGGGATCAAAAGTCGGCATCACCTTATCTAGCGCTTCTACCAGCGTTACTTCCGACCCCAGAGCTGTGTAGATGTCACAGAACTCAAGGCCAATGTAGCCGCTGCCAATAATGGCCACCCAGGAAGGCAACCAGTCTAACTTCAACGCATCGTCGCTGGTGAAAACGGTTTTGCCGTCGATTTCGATTCCGGGTGGCACAAAGGGCACTGATCCCGGCGACAAAATAATATCTCTGGCGGTGATAGTTTGATCCCCAGCATCCATAGAGACGACAACTTTTTGCTCGCCGGCCAGACGTGCCCACCCCTGAATAATGTCAACGCCCAATCGTTTCAGGCTGTTGGTCATATCGCCTTGGATTTTGCTGACCAAGTTTCTAGCATGATCGGCGATCGCCTGACGTTCGAACTGAACACCACCGACCTGAATTCCTAGGGCGTTGAGATGATGGGAATTTTGCAGCTCACGGACCCGACCCGATGCCGCCAACAATGCCTTAGAAGGGATACAGCCTCGATTGACACAAGTTCCCCCCATATCAGCCGCTTCCACAATGGCGGTCTTCAGTCCCCGACGCACGGCGTGTAGGGCCGCGCCATGTCCCCCTACACCCGCACCAATAATTAACAGATCGTAGTCAAAGGCTTGACTCACAGTTTTCTCCTAGCCAGTCGTAGCGAAGCAAATAGTCTACCTGAGCAATCGATTGAGTGCTTTAGAGTAGGCAAAACAGCCCCTCTATTTTGACTAGAGAGGGTGATTAAGACAACACCTACTCAGTTTGTTCCACCAGCCTGCACTTAACGAAACCTGGAGAACTGCTGCTGCCAGTCAATCAGACTATCAGTCCTATCCTAAACAACCCTTAGAGGGCAATCTTAAGAAGACAATATTGAATCTTTCGGAGAACCAACGTACTTTAACTGTGAAGGGTATTAACTCTGACCTGATTGGATTTCCTGATGTCGCCTCTCGACATTTGATACTAAAGTGGTGCAAATGACGAGCTCCTCCAGTTGTGATGCCAGTACCTCCTGAGAGGGCTGACTAAAAATGGATAAAAATCAGCAAGAAAGTCGTCGTAGCGCGACGCGGGAATTTATTAGCTCTCTGGACACCTTGAAAGCCGTGCTAAGGTCTGATGACTCGGCTCAAGATTCTCGTCAACCTGCTAAGTCAGAGGCTCCGGTACCCCAGCCGCCAGAGCCACCTCTAGATGGCGATTTGGAGTCCTTGTTGGATGATGCGGTGCGCGACATTGAGCGTTTTATGTCCGAACAACCCAGCGAATAGCTATCATGATGCGTCCTTTTCGATTTGCAGTGGTCAGTGATCCCCATGTCACGCTGCCCCATACGCTACGGGATATGCCGAATCGATTCCACCTGATGGAGGTGAGTATTCCGGTTCTAGAGCGTATTTTGCGATCGCTAGAAGCGCAAGATTTAGACTTTTTGCTGCTGCCAGGCGACTTGACCCAACACGGTGAACGGGAGAATCATCAGTGGCTAATAAATCGTCTCAAGGCACTCCCCTTTCCTGCCTACGTGGTGCCTGGTAACCATGACATTGTGTCGCGCGACGGCTGCGATCGCACCCTCAGCCTAAAGGACTTTCCAGACGTTTATCGTCCCTTTGGGTACGACTCTGACAAGCCTTACTACTGCCGCGAACTCCTGGCAGGCGTTCATCTCATTGGGCTTAACTCCATCGCCTTTGATGAAGCCGGTCAACAGATTCCGGTGGGCTACATGGATGATGAGCAATTGGCTTGGCTATCTGCCCAGTTGCAGGCGCTGCAGGGGCAATGGGTGATGGTCATGATTCACCACAATGTGCTGGAACACCTGCCAGGGCAGGCCAATCATCCTTTGGGACAGCGCTACATTCTGCAGAATCGCACTGCTCTGATGCCAATGTTGGAGCAGGCAGGGGTGAATTTGCTGTTCACAGGCCATCTGCATGTGCAGGATATTGCCCAAGCGGGGAATCTCTGGGAAATTACGACCGGCTCGCTGGTGAGCTATCCTCACCCCTACCGCGTGGTGAATGCTGTGCCTCAGGCAACAGGGCACCTGCAACTACAGGTCGAGACGTTTCGCATTTCTAAGATAGAGGGCTGGCCCGATCTTCAGACAAGTTCTTTACAGTGGATGCGCGATCGCTCAACCCCCTTTATGGTGAAGCTCCTTACCTGTCCGCCCTTTGATTTATCGGTGGCAAAAGCTGCAGAACTAGCCCCCAACCTCGAAGACTTCTGGGCCGATATTTCGGCAGGGGATGCTAATTTTGATTATCCCCAACTGCCGCCGGCTATAAACGCTCGCCTTAAAGCCTTTGGTGCGACCGATGACCAAGGATCACATCGTCCCATCGATAACGACGCCACCCTCCTGTTGCCAACACACACAAAATAGCCAGGGATCAGCCGCCGCTAATATCTCACGGGAGAGAAACAGATCTTTCCGCAAGATGAGATACTAAACGTTTAACGATTACAAATTTCAGGCGGTTTCCCCATGGCTCATATCGAATTTGCGCGCGGCGTCGTTGAAGAGGTGATCCCTGATGTCCGCTTGACACGCTCTCCCGACGGTCGCGATGGCACCGCCACCTTCTACTTCGAAAATCCCAAGGCGCTCTCCCAAGAAGAGGGCGTTGAAGTCACCGGCATGTACATGGTCGATGAGGAGGGTGAGCTGGTAACCCGCGAAGTGAAGGGAAAATTCGTGAATGGTGAACCTGCTGGCATCGAAGCCCTCTTCGTTATGAAGAGCGAGGAAGAGTGGGAGCGCTTCATGCGCTTCATGAATCGCTACGCAGAGCAAAATGGGCTGGGCTTTACGAAAAGCTAGATAGGGTGGAAGGGTAGCAGGTTGGCAAGGTGAAAGAGAGTAATGGGGTAAGGATGTGAATTCGGAATACTCGCCGAGAAGCGCAAAGCTCTACGGAATTCGGAATTCAGTTGGTGAGTTCTCGTTCTTGGTTCTTCGTCCATCTACCCTCCCATCTACTCCATTACTCCCCCGCTCCCCGTCATCCACCCCCAACGATGGTGACAATTTCTAGGCGATCGCCGCTCTGCAGATAGGTGGTTTCCCAAAACTGGCGATGCAGGATTTCGCCGTTATATTCGACTGCGACGAGGCGAGGGTTGAGCCCGATCTGTTGCAGGTAGTCAGGTAGCAGGGTTTGGGGCGAGCAGTTCTTGGCTTCACCGTTGACCTGTAGTTGGATTGAATCAGCCATTAATTATTCACAAGTTGTCATCATGGAGCCGCAAGCCAATGCGTCGGTTGAACCACATAGTCATCATACCGATGAGGATATTGGCAGAGCGGGCCGCTGGAGTTGGCTCAAGAACTGCTGAGTTGCTGCCATGGGGTTGTCGGCTTTCATAATGGCGCGGACAACCGCGACGCGATCGCCGCCGGCTGCGGTGACTTCACCCACATTCTGGGCATCAATACCGCCAATAGCGTAGAACGGGACGGGGGAATGGGCGGCAGCATAGCGAACATAGTCGAGACCGGCAGCGGCTTTGTCGGGTTTTGTCGGTGTTGCATATACAGGGCCGACACCAATATAATCTGCGCCCTCAGACAAGGCTTTTGCCATTTCTTCGGGATTTGTGGTGGATCGACCAATAATGCGGTGAGCACCGAGTAAGTCACGGGCAACCGCAATCGGCAAGTCGGTTTGTCCCAGGTGAACGCCATCAGCATCGACGGCTAACGCCAAATCCACCCGATCGTTGATCAAGAACAGGGCTCCGTATGCCTGACAGAGTGCCTTAAGCTGGCGGGCAATGACAATGCGATCGTAGTCCTCAATCATTTTTTCCCGATATTGCACAATCTGGAGCCCTCCCTGTAGCGCTGCCTCCACCACAGCTAACAAATTCTCGGCTGGGGAAGTGACGAGATATAACTGGGCTTGCAGCAGCTGTTGCTGACGCTGGTGCCCCAGCACGGTGCTCTCTAGGGAATAGACCTGGTACCGCAGTTGTTTGCAGGCTGCAGCCATCTCAGGATGATGAATTTTGCCAAATTCTTCGAGCGATCGCAGCGCTTCTTCGACCCGACAAAAGTTAGCCTGCAGCACATGACTGACGCTGCTGCGGACTTTCTCCTGTGGATGGGTCAGAGCCGTACCAGGATCACCTGGAGTATCCCGCGCAGCCCGGAGATCGGGCGTATGCCATTGGGCCA
This sequence comes from Cyanobacteria bacterium J06626_18, assembly GCA_038523735.1. Taxonomy (GTDB): domain Bacteria; phylum Cyanobacteriota; class Cyanobacteriia; order Phormidesmidales; family Phormidesmidaceae; genus SIO1E4. Next base: position 8,384 of record JBCBJE010000118.1, read on the forward strand.
AACTCTGGCGCAGGTGTTTCAGCTTCTCGGTCAGTTCCGTGTTGTTGAGGCCAAACCGACACCAGTCTTCCAGAATCCGCAGCCCCTCACGTGCCCGGTCCAAATTAGCGTCCAAAATGCGATTTACACGAATATCAGTGTGTGGCGTTGGTAGAGGTGAAATGCTCATACAGTCTTGGTTACATGCGTTCCTAACTTCATCGTAGCGGGGACACGACACAGGGGAAATGACGTTCGGTGCGATCGTCCCCACACGTGCCTCTCTCCCTCTCCCTTGTCTATAGTGTGAATAGAATTCTGCGATCGCCTCATGTCACACCCACCGACTGCTAACTGGCAGCACCAATTTATTGAAGCGAATGGTCTGCGGCTACATTACGTTACGCAAGGAACCGGACCACTGCTGCTCTTGCTGCATGGCTTCCCCGAGTTTTGGTACAGCTGGCGGCATCAGATTCCTGTCTTGGCCGAACATTTCACCGTAGTGGCGCTTGATCTACGGGGCTATAACGATAGCGATAAGCCGGAAGATGTAGCTGCCTACGCCATGCCGGAATTAGTGGGCGATATTGTGGGCGTGATTACAGGGCTAGGCTACGAACAGTGCGTTTTAGTAGGGCACGATTGGGGGGGCGCGATCGCATGGAGTGTCGCCTCCCAATATCCCGCAAAGATCGCGAAGCTGATTGTGATGAACTGTCCCCACCCACAGCGTTTTTTAGACGGACTTAGCTCGTCTCCCTTGCAGTGGCTCCGTAGCGCGTACATGGGGTTTTTCCAGCTTCCCTTTTTGCCAGAGCTAGTTTTGCAGGCCAATGATTACCAGCTGATTGCCCAAACGTTTGATTCCCTGGCTGTTAATCGCAGCGCGATTACTGAAACGGATATTCAAGCCTACAAAACAGCTGCAGCGAAACCCGGTGCGCTCAAGGCAGGGCTGAACTACTATCGCAATCTCTTGGGTTCCAATCCGTCGCCACCGAACCGGCCTATCTTGGAAGTCCCAGCCCTGTTGTTGTGGGGTGAGGATGATCCGGCTTTTGAACCTGGCCTAGCAGAAGATACAGAAGACTACGTGCGTGACTTTCAACTGCGCTTTATCGCCAATTGCGGCCACTGGGTACCCCAAGAAAAACCAGATTTGGTCAATCGCTACATGGCCGAGTTTTTGGGCGTTCCCGTCGGAGTAGGGGTAGGGGAGTTGGGAGTAAGAAGGGAATAGGGAACAGGGAATAGGGAACAGGGAACAGGGAACAGTGGGATGATGGGTAGAGGGTAGAGGGTCGTGGGTCAAAGGGGAAAGCGAAAAAGGGAAA
>JBCBJE010000119.1:0-9662 GCA_038523735.1 Cyanobacteria bacterium J06626_18
CCTTTTGGGTACAGTACCCAAAAGGGCCAAAGGGTTAGAGCCATTCTCATCCCGCGAAAAGCCACCGAACCACACAGCATAGCCCAGCATTTGAGCTAAGAAGGAGATCGCACCGGCAATCGTAGCGGCAACGGCTTGGGTCAGCGTATCGCGATTGAGAATGTGACTCAGCTCGTGAGCAATTACCCCTTCTAGCTCGTCTGCAGGCAGCAGATTCACAATGCCTTCCGTGACTGCGATCGCCGCATGTTCAGGATCACGCCCCGTCGCAAAGGCATTCGCAGCCGCTCCAGGAATTATGTAAACCGCCGGTGTTGGGATACCCGCGCGTTGGGCTAAGCGCTCCACCATGCGATGTAGTCCTGGTGCCTGCTGGGCTGAAATGGGCTGGGCTCGATACGCCGTCAAGGCAATGCGATCGGAGAAATACCAAGCTCCCAAATTCGTGACCGCCGCCAAACCAATACCGAAGACTGCACCTCCCGTACCACCCAGCACACCATAGCTGATGGCAATCAACAGGCCACTCAGCAGGCCCAGCAGCGCAACCGTTTTCACTTGATTCATAGATACCTCTTAAACCGTTTGGGGAACACCTCTGACATCGGTCCAACCCCTGATATTCTTCATGGTAGGAACGAGCATCAAACTTGCTCAGGGCAAAACCGCGACAGATTTAGTACGGGTCTGCGCCCTTTCTTGATCGCTGTTGGTTATTGGCTTTTTGTTATTTGTGTGGATGCTGGTGACGAAATCCGGATATCCGCCCACTGCGAACCAATAGTTTAGATATCGGCAACCAATAACCAACAACCAGTAACGAATAACCAATCATCTAGGGAGACTACTGTGCTATACGCTGCTCGACTGACTGTTCTGACCGCGATCGCGCCTGTCTTGACCTTAGCCACACCCGTGATGGCAGAAACGGCAGAAATGGAGGCGATCGCCATTCCAGAGGCAGCCAAGGTATTACCTAGCAACACGGCTTACATCATGATGCTGGACATGCGGGAGGAGACGTGGCAGCAGTTATCGCAATATTCTTTCTTTCAGCTACTAGAGGCTCAGACAGGAGAGGCACTGCAGCCGCCCGGAGGATTGCCCTTCTTGCCGCCGCAAATTACCTACCCTGACGGCCTTGGATCCTGGATTGGCGATACCGTAGCCTTGGCACAACTGCCTCTCCCCGAAGCGCCCACACTGACAACTTGGGAGGACCATGCGGTGATGCTGGCCCCCATTGCGCAACCAGAAGCGTTTGAGGGGTTTATCGACCGGGTTCAGGACCTACGGGGGACGGCTCCGGCAACGCAGACGTATCAAGACATTGCAATTCTCCATTGGGAGCCCCAGCCGTTTGAGGAATCATTTGAGAACGAAGAAGACGCCTTTGAGAATGAAGCGGATACAGTTGACGACGGTGCTGAGGCACCGCTTGATGCACCCAAAGCGCTGCCGGAGGACAATCCCGAAGTGCCCTTACCTGAAAGTTCGGCATCTGCGGGTCCAGGGTTGGCGATCGCGGTTCTCCCCGATTTCTTGATTGCGGCTGAAAATCCAGCTGCCATTCGTTCTTGGATGGATCTGCGTCCTGGCACAGCGGCTGATTCGCTAGCCGCTCAAGAAGGCTTCCAGCGCACCCTGAGTCACCCTAAGTTTGACGGAGCTTTGGGGACGCTTTATGGTGATATATCAGAAATGGTGAAGTACGGTTTATCCGACCTCAACTTTCCTACTTTCCCAGGGTTGCCTCCGGGGGATACGCTATCGCGTCAGGAATTGATTGAGCTAACTGCGCTCGAACTGGAAGGCAGCAGTGTTGAAGTACTGATTTATCCCGAAGCACATGGCATTCGTGCCCAAGGTCGTGGCTATTATGCCGATACTGTTTTGCAGGCGCTCGAACCGTTTTTGCAGGCAGCGTCACCTGAAGTTCTGGAAACCGTGCCGGATGCCAGCTATCTGGTAGTGAGCGGTCAGAATTTGGCAGCCACCTGGGAACAGGCAGTAACGGTTTTGGAGAGCCAAACCGAAACGGCAGAAGTACTGGAACAAGCTCGCTTCCTGTTTCAGATATTCACCGGGCTCGATTTGGACGCCGAGTTTTTCGGATGGATGGATCAGGGCTTCACGGCCTTTCTGTTCCCGACGCGACAGACGCCCGCTAGGTTATTTGCCCCTGAACTGCAGATCGGGCTAGGCGTGGCGCTGCAAACCAGCGATCGCGGGGCGGCTGAGTATGCGTTTGACCAGCTAGACGAGGCATTAGGATCAGCGTTTGTTGCTGTCGAACCCCATACGCTGGATGAACGGATGGCGTCTGGCTGGACGGTGGATGTAGACCTCGATGGCCAGCCCGAGAGTATTTTGGGGCATGCCTGGGCCCAGGAGGATACTTTGGTTGTGACAACGAGTATCGGTTCCCTCAGAGAAATTCTGAATCTAGCCACGCGACGTCAGCTACCAAATTCACCCATTTTTCGCCGAGCTACCCAAGATTTTCCTGACCCTAATCAGGGCTACCTTTATTCCAATTTGGGAGCGGTTCAGTGGCTGTTTTATAGTTTCTTCCCGCCGCTAGATCCAACAGACGAGTCCGACGAGGTTTTCGATACAATCCAGGCGCTGAGTGGAACACTGTCGTTCACGGAAGAGTATCTGCAGTTGGATGGGACGCTAGTGCTGTCACCAGCAGAGTAGCTGCAGACATCATTATAAAATGTTGGTACGAATGGATTCCTGGAGAAACCATGTCTGCTAAAGATGCGTATCATGATGCGGTCAAAGCAGCCTTGAAAAAGGATGGTTGGGTCATCACACACGATCCATTAGTTCTAGAACTTTCTTCAGGAAGGCTGGAGATTGATTTGGGTGCTGAGAGATTGATTGCTGCCCAGAGGAAGGACGAGCAGATTGCCGTTGAAGTTAAAAGTTTTTTGGCTCCGTCACTAACCTCAGAATTTCACAGTGCTTTGGGGCAGTTTTTGAATTATCGAGTTGCCTTGCGATCAAGGGAACCTGAACGAACTCTTTTCTTGGCTGTTCCTGCAAAGGTGTACCGAAACTTCTTCTCTGGAGAACTAGCCCGGTTGAGTGTTGCAGAATATGGGCTGAAACTTCGTTGCAGAATATGGGCTGAAACTTCTGGTTTTTGATCCTGGCAAGGAGGAGATTGTGAAGTGGAGCAACTAGTTCAATATCGGCAATGGGTCCAGAAGCTACTAACGGAACATAGCCAGTTCAAGCCTTCCTACGGCGATCTGGAACAGTTCACAGTTTTTGATATCCAAAACGACCACTACCAATTGGTGACCATAGGCTGGGAGGGCGTTCGCCGCGTGTTCAGCTGCCTTATCCACATTGATATCAAGGACGACAAAATTTGGATACAGCACGATGGCACTGAAATAGGGGTAGCCAATGAGTTGGTAGCGCCAGGGATGCCCAAACGTTCAATCATGCTCGGATTTCATGACCCAAGTGCGCGTCAGCTCACGGAGTTTGCAACTGGTTAACAGTATTGATCACGCCATTACCGTCAGTTCTCAACCGCGAATGACGGTAATGGCGCGATCGCTGGGTGTTGCGGCTTTTTCAGTGGTGGTACGCTCAGCGATCTGTGGCAGGTTTGGACGGCGATCGAAGATAATCAGCCAGCCTGTTTTCAGCCCTAATCCTGCCAGGTAGCGGTCGAGCTGCTGCAGCCCTGCAGCAAGAGGATCCGGACGTCCTGCACGCCATACTTTCAACTCCATTCCCAAAGTCACCGCGCCATACCGGAGGCATAGGTCCATACGGTCTGAGCCAATGGCATACTCCCGCTCCAGCGTCCCCCCACCATTCACAACCCGATGCAAAAACGCCATCAGCACCAAATGCGGCGCAATCTCGTGATACGGCGCACTCTTCAGCAAGGGCTGACCGTGCTGCCGCCAGAAGCCCAAAAATGCCTGCAGCAGCTTGTCTGGATCAAGCAACCCAGCAGACGTCAACCAACTGGGGTGGATCATCGGCAGGCTATCTTGAGGACCACTCGCTAATACCCGAGGTAAGACCTCCCGGTAGATAGGATTAGCGATTACCAACCCTCCTGATGAAGAACGAACCACGAGTCCTAAATCGATCAGAAACTGACGATCGTCGTGAGGGATATCTCCTAGTTCTTGTCCTGCCAAGATGGGCTCGATAATGGCACGGACTCGACCATTCCGTAAAACACTGACCAAGCTGTCAATGTGGGTGTCCTGGCGCTGAATCAGAACTTCCTTGGCCGTCTCAAAGTGTTCTACCGTAACGGGCTGTGCTGTGTCTGGCAGCAGCTCTTCAACAATTTCCTTAGCCAGCGCGTTGACGAGCCACGGTTGTCCCTGAGTCAGGGTAAAAGCATGCTGCACCGCTTCTGGCTCAAAGCGCTGTCCAGTAGCAGCGGTGTGCTGTTCGTAAAGCTGGGCTACTTCGGCAGCAGTGAAGTTCCTCAGCGTGAGGGACTTGATCTTGATGTTGAAGGGACTTGATGTATTAAGGCGATCGCTGCCTCCTGAAGCATATCTGTAGTCGCGCACATCACGCACACCAATCAGGGCTAGCGCATGGGGAAACCCGACAGGGCGATTAGGATAGCCCGACCGCAACTGGCGCAGCACGGCAATTAGCGTTTCATCCTGCAAGGAGTCAATTTCGTCGATGAACACGACAAGGGGACGCAAGGACTGCTGAGCCCACTCACTCAAAGCCGTACCGATGCGTTGCCCTGCACCCGCTTCAGGCCAGACCGGCGGCTGCAGATCCGGGGGGAGCCGGAACTTAGCTGCATTACGCCAGTTATCCAACATGGCTGCCTCGGCGGTGCCAGGGTCGTGGGGAAAGGTCGCGCCCACTTCAGCCGAAACCATAATGGCCGTATATTGCCCACTAGCGGTCAATTCCTGGGCCAGAGATAGCATCGCCGTTGTCTTGCCGACCTGTCGAGGTGCGTGAATGACAAAATATCCTTGCTGGTCAATCAGCTTGGTCAGTTCTGGCAGCCGGGCTAACGGCGAGAGCATGTAGTGGATGTCGGATTTACAGGGACCGGCGATGTTGAACCATTTGGGCATTGGAAATTGCAGGTGAAGCGATCGCTTTCATCTAAGATGAAAGCGATCGCAGCGTAGCCTACTGAGTCAATATGGTAGAGAATGTAAAATCTGTGCGCGCCTATCGTTGCCCATCGCAGTTGTCGGACCTGGAGAGCCACCGTGACCAATAGCTTTAACGCCAAGCAAACCCTCAGCGTTAACGGAAAAAACTACACTTACTACAGCTTGCCGGAAGCCGCCAAAACCCTAGGCGATCTCAACGCCTTACCCTTCAGCCTAAAAGTCTTATTGGAAAACCTGCTGCGATACGAAGACGGACGTACGGTAACGGCAGAGGATGTGAGGGCGATCGCCGCGTGGCTCGAAACCCAAACCTCTAGCCGCGAGATTGCCTACCGACCCGCACGGGTACTGATGCAAGACTTCACCGGCGTCCCGGCAGTGGTGGACCTCGCAGCGATGCGGGACGCCATGGTTACTATGGGGGGCGATCCCGAACAAATCAATCCCCTCTCACCTGTAGATTTGGTCATTGACCACTCAGTCATGGTGGATAGCTTTGGCAGCGAAACCGCCTTTGGCGAGAATGTCCAGAAAGAGTTTCAGCGTAATGGTGAGCGCTATGCCTTTCTGCGATGGGGCCAAAGCGCGTTCGACAACTTTCGGGTAGTGCCCCCAGGAACGGGGATTTGTCACCAGGTAAACCTAGAGTATCTGGCGCAGGTGGTGTGGACAAAAGAGGAAGAGGGCGAAGCGATCGCCTACCCTGACACGCTGGTGGGCACCGATAGCCATACAACCATGATCAACGGCCTGGCAGTGCTGGGCTGGGGCGTTGGTGGTATTGAAGCCGAAGCAGCGATGCTGGGTCAGCCCATCTCCATGTTGATTCCCGAAGTAGTGGGTTTTAAGCTAACTGGGCAACTCCCTCAAGGGGCAACCGCAACAGACCTAGTCCTGACTGTCGTGCAAATGCTGCGGGAGAAAGGAGTTGTGGGCAAGTTCGTGGAATTTTACGGCGATGGCCTGTCGCACCTGACGCTGGCTGATCGCGCCACCATTTCCAACATGGCCCCCGAATATGGCGCGACCTGTGGCTTTTTCCCGATTGATTCTGAAACGATTCACTACCTGGAATTCTCAGGTCGCGATCCAGGGCGGATTGCCCTGGTCGAAGCCTACGCTAAGGCGCAAGGACTCTGGCGTGAGGCCGATAATCCCGACCCAGTTTTCACCGATACCCTAGAGCTGGATTTGGCAACCGTCGAACCCTCCCTCGCCGGTCCCAAGCGTCCCCAAGACCGCGTCACCCTCGCCAACCTAGCGGGACAGTTTACGACTGCCGACTTCCCGATGTTCAGCGGCTTAGCCTCCTATACTGATAAGCGCTCTGTTTCGGTAGCGGGTACAGACTATGAACTGACGGACGGCGCCGTTGTGATCGCGGCTATTACAAGCTGTACCAATACCTCGAACCCTTCTGTAATGCTGGGCGCTGGCTTAGTGGCCCGCAAAGCGCGCGAAAAAGGACTGACTGTGAAACCCTGGGTCAAGACCTCACTCGCACCCGGTAGCCAAGTTGTGTCCGACTATCTAGAAAAGGCAGGCTTGCAGGATGACCTGAATGCTCTAGGCTTTAACCTGGTTGGCTACGGCTGCACCACCTGTATTGGCAACTCAGGCCCTCTGCCCAAACCCATTGTGGATGCGGTCAATGAGCAAGACCTGGTGGTAGGTGCAGTACTGTCCGGCAATCGCAACTTTGAAGGCAGAGTCAGCCCCCACACCAAAGCGAATTATCTGGCTTCGCCGCCGCTGGTAGTGGCGTATGCGATCGCGGGTAACCTCGCGATCAACCTCCAGAAAGACCCCATTGGCCAAGATCAGGCCGGTAATCCTGTTTATCTCAAAGACATCTGGCCCAGTACTGAAGAAATTAAATCGGTGATGGCAACTGCAGTGACGCCAGCGATGTTCCGCAGCCGCTATAGCAATGTGTTAACTGGAACCGATGATTGGCGGGCGATCGCAGCCGAAGAAAGTCAAACTTACGAATGGCAAGCTGACAGCACCTACGTTCAAAATCCGCCCTACTTTGAAGCGATGGCACCTACCGTGAACGGCAGCAGCACAGCCGACATCACCGGAGCGCGTTCTCTGGCAATCCTGGGCGACAGCATCACGACAGACCACATCTCGCCAGCTGGAGCCATCAAAAGCGATAGTCCTGCCGGGAGTTACCTCACCGGCAACAATGTCACAGTGGCTGACTTCAACTCCTATGGTTCTCGCCGGGGCAACCACGAAGTCATGATGCGTGGCACTTTCGCCAACATTCGCCTCAAGAATGAGATGGTACCGGGTTCCTCTGGCGGGGTTACCAAGCACATGCCCGACGGGACCGAAATGTCCATCTACGATGCGGCAATGCAGTATCGAGCCGAAAATATTTCACTCATCGTCATCGCAGGCAAAGAATACGGGTGCGGCTCGTCTCGCGACTGGGCCGCTAAGGGGCCAAACCTGCTCGGCGTCAAGGCCGTGATTGCGGAAAGCTTTGAGCGCATTCACCGTTCAAATTTGGTGGGTATGGGCATGCTTCCCCTACAATTTCAACCTGGTACCAACCGCCAGACCCTGCAATTAGAGGGCACAGAAACCTTCGATATTTCTGGCCTGAAGGGTGGAATTCAGCCCGTCATGCCGGTCACCTTCACAATACACCGCGCTGATGGGTCTACTGAGTCGGTTCCCCTCTTATGCCGCATCGATACCCTGGATGAAATCGAGTACTACCGCAACGGCGGCATCCTTCAATATGTCCTGAGACAGCTAGTAGCTTAGGCTAAAGTGGCTTTTCAAGCATCCCTTGAGCCAAAACATGCTATGACTTCAGGATTGACAGTGAAAGCAGGCGCGATCTGGTGAGCTAGCGACACTCTCCATGTGCTGTGTTCAGTCATATTGAGAGTGTAGTTTCCCGCTAAGGCAAAGTCGCGTAATTAGGCTAATAAATCCCTCATTTCTGATTGATAATGACGTACTGAGGAAAGGCCGCAAAAGCTAAGCTTCATCTTTCGCTTTAGCCTCACCTTTTGTCTTTTTAACTTGGGTCTTGCCTAAGTAGTTCATCTTTTCTGTGGGTGTCGTCATCCAGCCTGTGGGTAAGTAGCCCGTAGGCTCATCCCATCGATCTTCATCATCAGCGGACTGGTCCAGATTTTGCATCGCCTGATTGCTCACCACCATAGAATCTGGCAGCGTCACTGGAATTTCCTTTAAAGCAGTTAGCACCGCTGTCGCTGATTCGTAGCGATTCGAGAAGTCGTAGCGCACCATCTTATTGAGGATGGCGGCTAAAGCCGAGTTGAGTTCGGGCACGCGATACTGCCAGATCAGTTCGCCATGGTCGTCGTAGGCCATCTTGTAAGGCGAAAGTCCCGTCAGCGCCTGAATTGCCGTTACACCGATCGCGTACAAGTCACTGCTAAATCGCGGTAGTCCAGCCGATTGTTCACTCGGCATATAGCCTTTAGTGCCAATGCCAATTGTGGAGGTCACCTGCACTTCCGTATCCGTCAGCTGGTTGGGAATCTGCTTCACGGAGCCGAAGTCGATCAGCACCAGGCGGCCATCACCCGCCCGTCGAATAATGTTGGAGGGCTTGATATCTCGATGAATCACTCCCTGACCGTGGACAAATTCTACTACCGGTAAAATATCCAGCAGGAAGTTCATGACCCAGGCTTGGGGTTTGGGCTTACGAGAAGAAAACTCGTTCTTCAGAACTTCTCCCTGCACCATTTCTTCAACCAGATAGAAGGAAGAACTGGTTTCAAAGTGAGCCAGCAGTCGGGGAATTTGCGGATGATGGCCGAGCCGCTCCAGCGTATCTGCTTCGGAAGCAAACAAGCGATGGGCTAGTTCGTACGCTTTGGGGTCATCACTCACAACCTTGAGCTGCTTCACCACACAAATGGGATTACCGGGACGCTGGGTATCTTTAGCCGTGTATGTTTCACTGAAACCGCCAGCACCTAGAATCTTTTCTACCTCATAGCGCCCGCCTAATAGCGTGCCAACCACCTGAGCCTGGCGAGCCTGCAGCAGGTCTTGAAAATCTTCTTCTTGGTTGATGATTTCTTGCACAATGGGCGAGGTGACGTACTGTGCCAGGGTTTTACGGAGGCGCTGCTTGCGGAACTGCTCAGCGACGAGGCTGACCAGCGTGTAGCCACTCCCCAAGGTTGCGGTGACAATGATGATACTCGCTGCGGGAAGCAGTATCTCAAAAGTGGCAAACCCTACATAGCCAACAATCAGCCAGCCAGTACAAACCACGACAGTCCACCCCAAACGGTGAAGCGATCGCCGACAGCGATGGAGCAAAAATGCAAACCCACCCCCTGCAATCAGTATCAACCCTGCTCTTAAAGGAGGTGTTGGCAATGCAGACTGCAGAGCACTACCGGCCTGCAAGGTGGCAATATCATTCGCTAAGACTTCGACACCAGCCATTGGATTTTGGTGAAGGAGCGTTTCCGAAAAGGGGGCTCTGTGAAAGTCTTGAAGATCTTTTGC